>JBAXZS010000045.1:0-13324 GCA_041670175.1 Sphaerochaetaceae bacterium
CCTATGATACCAGGAAACAAAGACAAACGGGACGGAATACTTTTCTCACTACCTTACCTTGCAGTATTCACCCTCTTCATGATTTACCCTTTGCTTTTCGGTTTCTTCATCAGTTTCTTCAAGTGGGACATCCTCTCGACCGCCAAATTCGTTGGGCTGAAGAACTATACAGACCTCTTCAAGGATGCCAAGTTCTACAGTTCCCTTTGGCATACCTTGCAGTTTGTCCTGATTACCACCCCGATACTGCTAATGATGGGTTTCGCCATGGCCTTGGCGGTAACGGGCAAGTCCCCTTTGAAAGGTGTCATGGAGACCGTGTTCTTCGTCCCATACATCTTCTCCATGACCGTGGTCGCCACCTTGTGGGCATGGCTGATGCAAAAGGACTTTGGTATCTTCAACCAGGTGCTGGTCAGCATGGGGGCGGGAAGAGTCAGCTGGCTGACCAATGAGAAATATGCCATGTGGTCGGTATCGCTTGCCACCTTCTGGTGGACCGCAGGTTTCAACATGGTGCTCTTCAGCGCGGGTATCAAGCAAATCCCCCAGGAAATATATGAAAGCGCCCATATGGACGGTGCCAGGCCCTGGCAGGTTCTCACGCATATCACCATTCCCCTGATCTCCTCCACAACGGTGCTCTGCCTCATTCTCCAGGTCATCGCCTCCTTCAATGTGTTTGGACAAGTCTATGTCATGACAGGAGGGGGTCCCTCCGGTTCCACCCGGGTATTAATCCAATACATCTATGAGACAGGCTTCAGATATTACAAAATGGGGTACAGCGCAGCCATGAGCTATGTGTTGTTCTTCATCATCCTGCTCGTCTCTGTCGTCCAGTACCTCACACTGGGAAGAAAGAAGGACTAAGATGTGCAACTCCCTTCATCAACGGAAAAGGACCTTCAAGTGGATGACAGCCCGTATCATCGAGGTGCTTTTCATTCTTCTCTGGGTGTTTCCGCTTTTCTGGCTGGTCATCACCTCATTGAAAAATGAGAACGAGGTCGTCACAAAAGTGTTTTCCTTTTGGCCCCGGCACAGCACCCTGGACAACTACAGGAAAGCCTTCACCTCCACCTATATACTCAACTGGATGATCAATTCATTGATAGTCAGCACATTCTCCATGATCCTCACCATCGTGGTCGATGCCCCGATCGCGTATGCTTTCGCCAAGATAAAGTTTCCAGGTCGCAACATCCTCTTCTGGCTTGTCATGGCAGGAATGATGGTGCCCTTCCAGGTCTTGATCGTTCCCTTGTACCTGCAGTTCAATTCCTACAATCTCGTCAACACCCTCACCGCCGCCATGCTGCCCCGCATCGCCCTTCCCATCGGCATCTTCATCCTCAAGCAATTCTATGAGGAGATACCCTCCGCCTTGGAGGAAGCGGCTTTCATCGACGGAGCCTCACGTTTTACCGTATTCAACAAGATAATCATTCCCTTGGGGAAAGCCGCCCTGACCACGGTGATCATCCTTTCCTTCATCAACGCCTGGAATGATTTCCTCTGGCCTTTGATTGCAATCAATGACACGGCCAAGTACACCATCACTGTAGGGATCGCCAACTTCCAGGGAACCCATGGAACCCAATATTCACTGATTATGGCAGGAGCCACCATCGCATCCCTGCCACAGATAGCGTTTTTCCTGTTCTTCAGGAAAAAAATCATCGCAGGCATAGCCATGAGCGGCATCAAGGGGTAGCACATGGATTACCAACTTCGTTCCACAGGACAGGAAGGGGTGGAGGTCATAGCCCAGGGACAGATTATCGCATCCTTGCATTTCTTTCTTTATTACGCCCTGGATAATCTCATATCCCAGGGAATAGAAATCCTGGGCCGTAGGATACTCCTGTCCTTCCAAGGAGGCTCCTTCCTTGAAGCCGATGTACAGGACCTTCAGGAGCTCCTGGTCCTCAAGCTGACCTGGCATTTTGCCAAGGAAGGGAATTATCGATTGCTCTACACCATCGGCTATGATGACCATGCCAAGGAAAACCAGGTTTTCATTCCTGCGCTCTGGTACAAGGACAATGAGGCAGGAGAAGGCATGTTCCCTTCCTTCAGGCAAAGCAGCAACTGGTCATTCCTGGAAACAAGGATGAGCATCCCCTGCGGCATCCAGCTGTCCAACGGGCAATGGTGCCTTAATTGCTGCGCTTCGCCCGCCAAGGAAAAGAGCGGCCTTGCATCAATGACCTGGGACCGCCACGGAACGACTGTCTGCATTCCCGGCTGCGAATGGCCGTATAGCTATCGTGGGAAAAAAGAACTGAAATCCATGGACAGCCAATGCAAACCGACCAAGCACCAAGAGGCCAATAGCACCTACACAAGATCACTGTATATCCTCAGCGAGAAGCAAAATGACAGTCTGAAAAGCTATGAGCACTTCCTCCGTTCCATGGAAAGCCAATTCGACCATCCCAAGGTCCGACTTTCCTGGGATGACTACGGACTCTACAAACTGACCCACCTTCTGTCCTTGATAAGAAAAGACCCCAAGGGAAACGCATATCTGGTCATGGGCGAGGGGAACGGGGAGGTGCAGGAGGTCTACGAGTTCACCGCCGGGTCCTTCCTGGTGAAAGCGGTGGAAGCCGCCTATGCCTTTGCAAGATGTCCTTTCCTGGACAATGGCTTCAAGCCGCTCATCAAGGAGAGGGAAAGGATCTCCACTCTGTTCTCTCTCCCCAACGATGACAAGCTCTTAGCAAAATTAGCATCCCTGATGGGACGTTATTATCTCCAAGGGGAGAAAAGGCCTGGAGTTTTCCAGGATTGCATAGACCTCAAAACAGGTATCTGCGGAGGATACCTGGGGATAAGCGAGCATCCCGAGTTCAAGGAATTGGTGAACAGCCGTTGTAATGGAGAGGCGATGAAAAGTTATGTATTACTCTACCAAGCCCTGAGAAAACAGGGAATGATTGAGGATGCTTTCCTTGAACTTCCCCAAAGGGTCGCCCGATTCTATTGTGATTGCCAGCTTTCCAACGGTTCGTTCGGACGCTGGTGGACACTTGGAGGAAGACCGACAGACACAAAAGGGACAAACGGGGCATACATCGGGTCGTTCTTCTGCTATCTTCTTCCTCTTCTTGATTCTGACAGCGTGCTGTATGCTGATGTGCGTTCCGCACTCTACAGGGCCCTTCCCTTCTATGGCAACCAAATCGAGGAAGGCCAATTCTATGGGGATACCCTGGATGCGGATTCCTGCGACAAAGAGGCTGCAATCGCCCTGCTTTCCTTCTTCCTTGATGCCTACTCGTTGGAAAATGACGAACGGCTTCTTGACCTGGCCATCAAGGCGGCGCGGTTCATACTCACCTGGATTTGGCAGATGAACAGTTACCTGAGCGAGGATTCGCCGCTTGGAAAGTACCATTTTTGTACCAGCGGGATGACTTCCGTCTCAATCGCCCACCATCATCTTGATTTCTACGGCATGGCAATCGCTGTGGATTTCCTTCGTCTTTCCCAATTTTCCCACGACCCCTATTACCGTCGTACCGCATACAAGATGATGGACGCCTGCCGTCAGTTGATCGCAACAGAAGAAGCCCCTCTGGGGAGGGGTCCCTCCTTCATCGGTTGGCAACCAGAGCAGGTGAACCATACCACCTGGGAATACTTCGACAGGGAATCTTTGATGAACGGACATTTCGCCATCGATATCGCCTGGGTCAACGTACTGGGTTTCGATGCATATCTTACATTACGGGAACAAGGAGCCTTGCCATGCAACGAATAAGTCTGGTCTCTCTTAATCTCTGGAATACCGAGCACCTGGAGCAAAGAAAGGAATGCCTGGTCTCTTTCCTCAAGACGTACAGAAGCGATATCTTCTGCTTCCAGGAAATCAGAAAGGAATTGAGGGATTTGTTTGACACGACCCTCGAGGGATATCAAAGGATCGAGGACCCCCATATGGGGTGGACCAGGGAAAGCAACATCTACTTCAACAGGAGTCTGCTCACCTTGCTGGATTATGGAAGGGTCGATCTGGCCATGCCTGAGACCGAACGAGGGGTATTCTGGGTACGTCTCAAGACCTTGGAGGGTAAGAACCTGGTGGTGGCGACCATGCACCTCACCCATCAGCTCAACGCCGATGAGAACAGGACAGGCATACCCTATCGTCCCGCAGAAGCAAGAAAGGCGGCAAAGGCGCTTCTTGAGATAGTGAAAAATGACGGGGCAATTGTCTGCGGGGATTTCAACGATCCCGTCCAACCTGTGAGGATCCTTCATGAGGATGCCCAGTTCGAGGATGTCTTCAGTCTTCTCAAAATCCCTTCCCCTGTGACTTTCCCTTGTGTTTTTCTCTCGGATGAAGACAATACCGTCGAGGCAATCGACAAGATCATGGTGAAAAATGGAGTGAGGCCCCTTATCGCCAGCAGCCCTCATTATCATATCCCATCCCAGGTGCTCTCGGACCATTATCCCGTGATGACCATCGTAGAATATTAATCCTGTTTGTGGCATACTAGGCCCATGGTGCGAAAAAACCTTGCCATTATCAGCATGCTCTGCCTTCTCTTTGCCGGTTGCACCCCTAAATTGGAATTGGAAAAGCAAACGTTCTTCAGCCTGGGAACCGTATGCTCCGTCTCCCTTCCCACAGGAACAAAACAAGTCGTATTTGACGAGGTGAAAGCAAGCATCGAGAAAGTAAACTCAAAATTCTCCCGGACCTCGGAGCAAAGCGAGCTTTACAAGCTTAACCAGGAGCACAGGTTGGATACCGATGAGGAGTTCTTTCATCTCATTGAACAATCCCTAAGAATGGCTGACCTCACCAACGGAGCTTTCAATCCTGCCATCGGAGGTCTGACCGGGCTATGGAACATCGGGACTGACCAAGCAAGAGTACCGACAAAAAATGAGATTGCAAAAGTCAGCACAGACTACAGGCAGGTCAGGCTTGATCCCTCGACAGGGAATGTATCCTTTCCTCAGGATATCCAGCTTGACTTGGGCGGTATAGCCAAGGGCTATGGTGCCGATTGCGCCAGGGCTGTGTTGGAAAAAAATAAAATTGAAAGAGGGTTGATCAATCTGGGAGGGAACGTATACGCCATTGGGTGCAAGAAAAATGGCAGTGCGTGGAGAATCGGATTAAGAGATCCAAACGGCGAACCGGGGGAAAGCTTCATCATTATTGAAGTGAGGGACAAATCCTTGGTCACCAGCGGAGCCTATGAACGTTTTTTCGTGCAGGACGGGGTGACGTACCATCATATCCTCGACAGTAATACGGGCTACCCCGCCCAAAGCGACCTGCTGAGCGTCTCGATAATTGGAAGCGAAAGCACCATCTGCGACGCCTTGTCAACCGCTGTGTTCGTTCTTGGGTCCACCAAAGGCCTGGCTCTGATCAACAGGACGGAGGGGTATGACTGCGTCTTGATGAAAAAAGACGGCTCGCTCCTGTTCTCTGATCAATTTCCTTATCAATACAGTTTGGAAAAATAGCTTTGTGTCATAAGTTACTTTTTATTATCTTTCAATATTATATATAATTAAATTTTATATTTTCTTATCATAAAGGAGAAACTGGTTTATATTATCCTTCTTATTGACATAAGTTAATCATATTTGCTATAGTAGAGCTACCATGAGAAAACTGGGAGCAACTATTATTATAATCATGCTGTCTCTTGCACGGTTGGTGGCAACAAGTGAGATTTCGGCACATTTCACCTTGAAATATTTGGCTTCAAGCAGCGGCTTTGGAATCGTATCCATCGGTCTAACGGACACGGACCTTTCCGATTCCTCAGACCTGACCCTGTCCACGTTCAATTCCACAGTTGAGAACTCCTCAAGCATCTACACGATTGACGAAAACACCTCATCGGACACCATCCAAGGATATCTCTCCTACTTCTCCACCTCCCGGGGTTCGGGGAAACTGGTGCTATCAGCCTCTTCCCTTTCCTCCCAAACCAATACGAACAACACCCACTCTCTTGACTATACCCTGATTGTGGGAGGGCAGAGCTACAATACAGCCGAGGACTCCCCCACCCCCATCTCCCTGGATGTCAGCGAGAGCAGTCCTGAGACACCAAGCATCAAGAGTTATCCCTTGTCCATCGATTCGGAGGAAAGCTCGTTTGCTGATGCCCCGATGGATGAGTATTCCGGTTCCATAATAATCCAATACGGTCTTAACTAGAGTTTCCGTTTAGTATATAGTCTCACCTATGGAGAGAACCTTTTCCTCTGCGAAATACCAAGGCGAGGTCACTGTGCCTGGTTCAAAAAGCCAGACTATCAGGGCGTATCTGATCGCCACGTTCAGCAGGGGTATCTGTATCGTCTCCAATGCTTTGGAAAGTAATGACACCAACTCCTGCAGGAAGCTTTGCGAACAAATAGGGGCTAAGTTCACCTTCAATGACAATCATTCTCAGGTCACCATTGATGCTAGTCGCGTCCCAAGGGGTCTCACTAAGAGCTTGAGGGTGGATTGCGAGAATAGTGGCACCACCCTTTATCTTGCCACAGGCATGCTTGCCAGCCTTGGATGCCCTGTTACCATCACTGGAGACAAGCAACTGAGGAAAAGGCCTGTGGGAGCCTTACTGGAAGCTTTCAGGGGTTTAGGAGCCACAATCCTGAGTGAGGGCGATTTCCCTCCCTTCACCATCAAGGGGCCTCTGAAAGGAGGCTCTGTCTCCATTGAGTGTCCCACAAGCCAATATCTTTCCGGTTTGCTCCTGAGCTGTCCTCTTGCCTTGTCAAAGAGCGAGATAACCGTCCCTCTCCTCTATGAGAAACCCTATGTAGGGCTGACCCTGGGCTGGTTGGATGAACAGCATATCCACTATCAGATATCCTCAGACTGGCAACATGCCATCATCGAGGGAAAGCAAGGCTACAAGGGCTTCACCAGCTTGGTGCCGGGCGATTATAGCTCGGCATCGTTCTTCTTTTGCCTTGCTGCAATCTGCAAGAGTACAATTACAGTCAGGGGGCTTGTAAGAGATGACGCACAAGGGGACCGAAAGATCCTGGATATCCTCTCACAGATGGGATGTATGGTCTCATATCAGAAGAACAGCGTCACCATCACAGGCCCTGATACCTTGGAAGGTGGGGTTTTTGATCTCAACGCCATTCCTGATGCACTTCCTGCCTTAGCCTGCACGGCCTGTTTTGCCAGGGGGGATGTCACTTTCACTAATGTGGGCCAAGCAAGAATCAAGGAAACGGATCGTATTGCCGTGATGCACCAGGAACTGGAAAAGCTTGGAGCACGGATTACAGAAAGGGATGACGGCATGACCATCCATAGCGGGATGCGATTGCATGCCTCAGCCGTCGAAGGTCATGATGATCATCGTATCATCATGGCGTTATCCATCATCAGTGCGGGAATCCAGGGAAACACCACCATACGGGGAATCGATGCGGCGAAGGTGACCTTCCCTACCTTCTTCACCTTGTTTGACTCCCTTAGAGGAACTCAAAATGAAAACTTATGATTTGCGCAGCGACACCATCACAAAACCCTCAAAGGAGATGAGAAGGGCCATGTATGAGGCCGAAGTCGGGGATGATGTCTACCGTGAGGACCCGACCACCACCAGACTGGAAGAGATGGCAGCAAAGCTCACAGGAAAAGAGAGGGCCCTGTTTGTCACCTCAGGCTCCATGGGCAACCTGATCGCCCAATATATCAATGGAGGAAAAGCCAACGAGGTGCTGTGCGCCAGTAATGCCCATATCCTCCAGCATGAGGTCGGTGGGGGTGCGGCAATCGCGGGGGTGGTCCAGATTGGTATCCCCTGTAGGAAGGGGATACTTTCCTCCCTTGACTTGGAGGGGAAGGTCAAGCAAGGCATGTACGACATGGCGACCACCACGCTTATCGAAGTGGAGAACACTATCGGGGGGTATGTCTATCCGTTGGAAAATCTAAGGGGAATCCAAGAGTTTGCCCAAAAACATAAGATGAAGGTCCACATGGACGGAGCCCGTGTCTTCAATGCCCAAGTGGCGACCCATACCCCGGTGAAGACCATCGCTTCCTATGTCGACACCCTTAGTTTCTGTCTTTCCAAAGGCCTAGGATGCCCTGTCGGCTCTCTCCTTTGCTCTGATGAGGCTTTCTACCAGCGGGCCTTGACCATACGGAAAATGATCGGAGGGGGCATGCGGCAGACAGGGATACTGGCCGCTGCAGGCATATATGCCCTTACCCACAACATAGACCGTCTCAAGGATGACCATGACAGGGCGAAGCAAATCGCCCAAGCCATCTCATGCAATCCTGATCTCGTGGCACAGGATGTCGAGACCAACATCATCTTCTTCTCAGCGAGAATTGCAAAAACCACATCCCTGGTCTTCCAACTCAAACAAATGGGTATCCTAGCCAGCATCGAGGGCGAGTTCGTACGTCTGGTGACCAATTTGGATATCGATGAGGAAGACACCCAAAGAATCTGCTCCCTACTCAAAGACTTCAAGGTAAAGGCGGACTGAATATGAGAACCACTCTCTTCTGCTATAGTGCGACAGGCAACAGTTTCTACGTAGCCACGGAACTTGCCAAGAAACTGGGGGACACCACCATAGTGACGCTCCCTACTGACAAGGAAATCACCATCAGCGAACAAGTAGGGATCATAGCTCCTGTCTATGCGCTGTTTCCTCCCCAAGCCATCACTGACTTCATCACGAAACAGCTAGGGAAAGCAGACCTTTCGGAAATGAAATACCTGTTCTGCATCCATACCTATTGCACCTTGGCCGGCTACGCCCCATTGCTGACAGAACTCTGTCTCCAGGACATCGGTTGCCTGTCAAGTTATCAGAACAAGATCCAGATGCCAGGAACCTACATCCCTCTCTATGATGTGGCCTCCCAGGTAAAGATCGATAAGCTTTATGCCAAAGCGGACGAGAAGCTCAAGAAGATAGCCAGTGATATCCAAAATGAGAAATTGAGGTTGTCCTTCAAGCTCCCCTTTGCAAAACTCTGCAAATACCATCTCATGCCGATCACTCAGAGAACCTTCTCCTCCACTGATGAGAATTTCACAGTCAACGACAATTGCAATGGGTGCGGCCAATGTGAAAGGTTCTGTCCTGCGCATAACATAACCATTGTCGAAGGCAAACCTCAGTTCAATCATGCATGTTATAGTTGTTTCGGCTGCTACCACCGCTGCAGCAAGCACGCCATCGAGTATAAGAAGAAAAAAAGAGGCTACTATCCAAATTTGCGTAGCCATTATGAAGAATCTTACAGGAAGTGATGAATGAATTACAATTTTGATGCAAAAATAGACCGGAAGGGTACTCTTTCGGTTAAATGGAATGAGAAGGCAATAGCCAGTATCTGTGGCAATCCCGACGCCGAGCCTTTCTGGGTCGCGGATATGGACTTCACTGCAAGTCCTGAGATACAAAGAGAAGTAACCAAAGCAGCTCAAAAGGGCATCTATGGCTATCCTCATTTCGATGGGAACAGGGAAGTCTTCTGCTCCTGGGCAAAACTTCGCCATAACTGGGAGGTGGAACCAAGTGAGGTGATAATCTGCCAAGGCCTGCTCACCAGCTTGGCAATGCTCACGGAGACCCTGACAAATGAGGGGGAAGGAGTCATCATCCCGATGCCCGCTTACCAGCCGTTTGTCCGCATCGTCAACAACCTGAAGAGGAAACTGGTCCGCTGGCCTCTTCTTTTTTCTGAAACGACCCATACCTTCTCCCTTGACTGGGAAACTTTTGAGAAGCTGTGCGAGAATACCAAGTTGCTTATCTTCTGCAGCCCTCACAACCCTACAGGTCTCGAATTCTCAATTGAAGAGCTTACCAAACTCTGCCTCATCGCCAAAAAGCATGAGGTCACCATATTGTGCGATGAGATCCATGGGGACTTGAGTTTCGGCACTCACACCCCCTTGCTCTCCATCGCAAGAAAAACAGGGACCAGATGCGCCACATGCATGGCTCCTTCAAAAACCTTCAACATCGCTGGAGAGCATTTCTCTGTGGTGGTGACCGACGACATACCGATAAAGGAAGCCTTATGTGGGAGGATGTCACAATTATTTGTGTCAGAGACCTCTTTCTTTTCCACCACAGCCGCTATCACTGCCTATAAGGAAGGATTCCCCTGGCTGATGCAACTGCTACCTTACCTCAAGGGAAACATTGATCTCATCGATTCCTATTTCAAGGCCCATATTCCTTCTTTGACTTTTATCAGGCCTGATGCCTCGTTCATCGGCTTAATCGACTGCCAGGGTATTCTGCCCAAGGTGGAAAGGGACGCGGTAATGAATCCCGAACTCTATGACAGCAGACTCAGTCCCAATGGAGGGTTGCTGAGCAGATTCTTTGGGCAACGGGCCAAAGTGGCGGTGAATGACGGTACCTGGTTCGGCGGAGATGAATACCGCCAGTTTGTGAGATTCAACTATGGGGTGAGAAGGGAAAACATCAAAGTCGCCTTGCAGAGGATCGAGATGGCTGTCAGCAACCTGAACTGACACATTGGGGGTAAAGGGAACCCCGACACTCGATCTTTGCAGAGAGAAGATGGGCATTGGAAACAGCTATCAGCTTGTCAAGTTGGGCGGAAGGAAATTCACTGGCAAAGGTCAACCCTCCGCTGAGAGAGATCTTGACCTGTGGTTTCTTAAGTTCCATTCCATTGAGAGTTTTCATGGCGGCTGTCACAGAATCAAGAAATACCGCCTGATTATGGACCTTGAGCAGCAAGAGGAACTCATCTCCACCGATACGTGCGGCGAAACCTTCATGAGGGGAGACAAAAAGCCTGATTAACGCACCGCTGATGCGCTTGATAAGCGAATCCCCTCCTTCTTGTCCAAAGAGAATGTTGACTGTCTTCAAGGAATCGATGTCCAGCAGGATAATTGCCATATCCAGGCCTTCGGCCCTGGTCTCCATAAGCAATCTCATCCCATTGTCCTCGACAAACCTGTGGTTGAAAAGACCGGTGAGGGCATCCAACGAGACATGATGCGATACAGCCTTGAACCGTGACAGAAACTTATTCCTGTCCAATATCTGTTCAGCATAGGGGGAATCTATCTTGCTGACCATCTCCAGGGAGCATTCCTTATGCTCCACCACAATGTATTGTGCGATGACATAAAAGAACTGACCTGCGGCATACTCGAACTTGGTTTGCCGGTTATGCTCCTGCAACGCACTTGCTGAGATGCAATCCTTGCAACGGGCAGTCTTACCCCAAACATCAAAACAAGGTTTCGCCAATTGTCTTGTGTTGCCGGGATCTGTTGACAACACCACTGTCTCAAAGGGATCAACCACACGCACCACCTCAAAGACCTTGCTCAGCAAATCCATTGTCTCTCTAAGTTCCGCACTTGAGATTGACCTGTCAGTTTCTTCCATATATTCCGGTACCTTTGCATTGTGTTTCATCGTGTTCCCATAGGGAACATATCCCTCTATAAATCCCAGATGGCTTTATCCCCATACAAGGAACGCCAGGAAATCCCGAAATCATCAACCGCTTCCTGGATTGAGGGCATGTGGAGTCCCTTCTGAAGCAACTCATAACCAACCGTACAAGCGGACGCCCCGTTGGTATATGCGGAAGTGATCTGATTGATGTTCTTGAAACTGGCGGCAAGGAGCTTGCAATTGCCACTGTTCGCCCAAAGCAGGCCGGACAAATCCTTGATCACCTTGTTGGCGTCGATATCGATGTTCATCATGCGGTTGTAGTACACCGCCAGATACTGGGCGCCGCTCAAAGCCGCCAGCATGCCCTGCATGGTGGTGTAAATGGCTGTGGCCGTCACCCGGCATCCCTGTTGTGCAAGAATCCTGATGGCCTTCAAGCCCTCTTCCGTGACAGGGATTTTCACATAGGTGTTCTCTCCCAATACCGACCTGATTCGGGCCGCATCCTTACGTATGCCCTCGCAATCCTGGCAGACAGTCTGTACATGGAGACTTCGCCCGGGACCTATGATCTCCCGTATCTTTTTCAGATGGCCAAAAAAATCCGAAGGGCTCTCAGCCTTGATAAGTGAAGGATTGGTGGTCACCCCGCTAAGGGGATAGGTAGTGATTCCTTGAGTGATATCCTTGAGATTCGCCGTATCAAGCATGAGTTCCATGGCAGTTTCTCCTCGAGAGCATAATGGCATACTTCCAGGAATTCCACAAGTTTCACCGTCTCTTGTCCAAGGCCCAGGCACACGCGCTTATCACCTCAGAAACACTCGGATGGGGGAAGATGGTGTTTTTAATATCCTTGACAGTCATTCCCGCTTCAATGATCTGGCTAGCACCCCAGATTATCTCACTGCTATAAGGTCCAATCATATGGACACCAAGAATGGACAAGGTCTTCGCATCGGCCACCAGTTTGACAAGACCGGATGCCTTTTTCCCCTGCTCTGCGAGAAATCGACCATTACTCCGCATGAAAGCGGAAGCACATACCACTTCCCGCCCCTGCTTCTTTGCCTCCGTCTCCGTCAGTCCGCATCCTGAGGCCTCAGGATTGCCATAGACAACCCAAGGAATGGCATCATACCGCATCTCAAGATCCTTGTTTCCAAAAATATTGGAGATGGCGACAATCGCCATGCGCTCAGCACTATGAGCGAGCTGGCTCTTACCGTTCACATCACCAATGGCATAGATGTTCTCGACACTGGTCCTCATACGGCCATCCACCACAACCCCTTTGGGACCTAGCTCAAGATGCAGAGGCTCAAGACCGCCGATGTTGGCTTTTCTTCCAATGGAGAGAAGCACCAAAGAGGCATCCAGGGATTGCTCCACTCCTTTTGCATCAGTATACACAACTTGTCTCTCCGTAATTTCCTTCACCTTGCATCCGAGATAAAAATCAACACCACTCATACTACGCCGCATCAAGCGGGCGAACTCATTGTCCATCATGGGAAGAATCTCGTCCATCATCTCGATGACACAAACCTTTACTCCCAGCATGGAGAAATATGAGGCGAATTCCACCCCTATCACCCCACCGCCGATAATTGCCAATGATGAAGGCAATTCATCAATACACAGGATCTCATCACTGGTAAGTACTCTTTTCCTATCCTCACTCCCCTTGATCGGAGGAAGGAAAGGAGAAGAACCTGTGGCAAGGATCAGATATTCACCTTCATAGGTTTCCCCCTCGACCCTCACCTGATGCGCAGAGACAAAGACAGCCTCCCCAAAGACCATGTCAACCTTGTTCGTCCTCTCAACAAACTCAATGCTACTTCGAAGAGTCTGTATCGCCTCCTCTTTCCAGGCC
>JBAXZS010000046.1:0-13314 GCA_041670175.1 Sphaerochaetaceae bacterium
AAACACTCCCTGCTATGAACGACCTATGGTTCTGGCTTAAAAGGAAAGCGTCTCCTGCGGTATCGGCGATTAGTGCCGCAGTGACCAGCAAAGGAAAGATACCGGTCTCTGTTTGCATTGTAAGATAATATCCAAGAAGAAGGGGCATCAGCATGATTTTGCTCATCTGTACGAGCACGGAGAGTTTCATGTCCCGAAAAGAGATATGCAGCACGCACATAATACAATAAAACATTAAGAAGTAGTTCATACCAAGAAGTGTATAACGAGTTCTCCCTGTTGTGTACTGCAATAAAAACAGATTCTGTCGCTAAGAGGCCAACGGAGCCTGAAGCCTTTTGTTGATTATCCCGTTTGAAAGAATCATTCCGAGAAGGAAGAAGGCGATAAAGAAAGGGAAACTTCTGATGAACCCCTTTTGTGCAAGAAGGCCGAAAATCGGAGGTATTCCCGTGGAGCCGATATATGCGGTTGCCATCTGCATTCCCATGACACGCTGGCTTTGGCCCTGTCCAAAACGCTTCGGGGTAAGATGCAGCATGCTCGGGTAGATGGGTGCGCATCCGATTCCGATAAGCAGCAGGCCAAAAGCATTTTGCAAGTTGAAGGCGACAAGTAGGATCCCTAAGCCAAGGAAAAGAAAGCCAAGGCGAATCATTGAGTTGCCATTTAACTTGAAGGTAAGGAAACCACTGGCAATTCTTCCTAAGGTGATTCCTAAATAGAACAAGGCGCTGAGTTGTGCGGCTTCTTCCACTACATAGGAACGGGCCAATACCATGTAGGAGGCGGCCCAAAGGCCTGTGGTGCTTTCAAGGGCGCAATAACAGAAAAAACAAAAAAGGACCAACGGAAGGGAACTAAGTTTCTTCCTTGGTTCTTGCCGGGCTTGTTTCTCTTCTGTTGGGCGATTGTTTTTCCAAAGGCCTATGGCTAGGAATAAGAAGAGAGAGAGCACGACCTGGAAAATCCCAATGCTTCGATAGCCTGCGGTCCAGGTTTTTCCTTGTTTCAGGAAAAAAGCAATAAGAAAAGACCCTCCTGTTGCTCCTAGCCCCCAAAAACTGTGAAGCCAACTCATATGCCGGGCCTTGTAATGGATGGCGACGTAATTATTCAAGGCCGCATCAACCGAACCGGCCCCGAGGCCATAGGGGATGGCCCAGAGACAAAGTTGCCAAAAACGGGAAGAGAAAGAGAATCCAAGCAAGGCAAGAGCTGTCATAAATACGCTTATGGTGGTTACCTTTCCTGTAGTAAGCCTTTGGTTGAGCCTGTCGGAGAATAAACTTGAGATGATGGTATTCCCTGCGATGATCAGGGATAGGATACCTGCATATGATACAGGAACATTCAACAAGACATGCATGGCGGGCCAGGCGGTTCCTAAAAGAGAATCAGGGAGGCCCAAGCTTATGAACGCAATATAAATGAGGATGAGAAGCATAAACTCAAATCTATCAGATAAAAGACAAATGTGCTATTCTGAAGAGGAGGTTTTGTATGAAAATTGGGATTATCGGGACAGGAAAAATTGCTCACAAGATGGCAAGGACAATCCATGCCATGGGACAGGAACTTTATGGAATTGCTTCCAGAGACCAAGAGAAGGCGAATGCTTTTGCTTCTGAGATGGAAGTGACCAAAGCCTATGGTTCGTATAAGGCCTTGGCTGAGGATAGCCATATAGATTTGGTATATATAGCAACGGTCCATAGCGAGCACTATCAGAATATCAAGCTTTGCTTGGACAATGGACAGAATGTACTTTGTGAAAAAGCGTTTACCGTTAATGCAAGACAAGCAAAAGAAGTTTGTGCTCTTTCAGAAAAGAAGGGCCTGCTTCTTAGTGAAGCTATCTGGACTCGATATCTTCCAATGAGAAAGACCTTGGAGGAAATACTCCAAAGTGGAATTATTGGACAGATACGGATGCTTACTGCAAACCTTGGATATGAGGTAAGTACTGTGAAACGAATCAGCGAGCCCTCTTTGGCGGGAGGTGCTCTTCTTGATGTGGGGGTCTATCCACTTAACTTTGCCCTTATGGTATTGGGTAATGACTACAAAAGCCTTGAAACCCATGCTGTGATGACTCCTTCCGGGGTCGATGAGCAGAGTGTCACCACGTTCTTCTATCCTGATGGCAAGATGGCAACCATTGAGAGCTCCTCGTCCGTTGCTACCGACAGGAGAGGCCTTATTTACGGGACAAAGGGATATATCGAGGTGCAGAACCTCAACAATCCTGAGGTGATACGGATATTTGATACTTCTTCTGTATTGGTGAATAGCATCGTCGCTCCCAAGCAACTTACTGGTTTTGAATACGAGGTTCAGGCTTGCCTTGATGCGATAGGGCAAGGAAAGTATGAATGCGAGGCCATGCCTCATGATCAGACAATCCTGGTGATGTCCATCATGGATGAGTTACGATCCCGCTGGGGTCTGCGATATCCTTTTGAGTAATTGCCAAGAATGCGAAACCTCTTTACACTTCTGCAATGACAAGAAGGTTGGTATGGCAAAGATTCAGATGAGGACACCGATAGTTGAGATCGACGGGGACGAGATGACCAGAATCCTTTGGAAGATGATCAAGGAGCAGCTGATTCTTCCCTTTGTTGACCTCAAGAGCGAATATTATGACCTTGGTCTTCCTCATAGGGATGAGACTAATGATCAGGTCACTGTTGATGCGGCAAACGCCATAAAAAAATGGGGCGTCGGAGTAAAATGCGCCACCATAACCCCCAATGAGCAACGGATGGAAGAGTACCATCTGAAAGAGAAGTACAAAAGTCCGAATGGCACTATTCGTGCCATGCTTGATGGTACGGTGTTCCGTACTCCTATCCTGATTGATTCTATCAAGCCTGTGGTAAGGAATTGGAAAAAACCAATTACCATTGCGCGTCATGCTTACGGGGATATTTATCGTGCCACCGAATATCGTGTTCCTGGAAAAGGAAAAGCTGAATTGCTGTTTACAGGAGAGGATGGAGAGGTGACATTCAGAAAGACAGTCTATGAGTATGAAGGCCCAGGAGTGTTGCAGGCTATCTACAACAAGGATAGTTCCATCGAGAGTTTTGCTCATAGTTGTTTCAAGTATGCCCTTGCCGCCAAGGAGGATCTTTGGTTTTCTGCCAAGGATACCATCAGCAAGAAATATGATCAGGCTTTCCGGGATATTTTTCAGAGTATCTTTGAGAAATATTACCAAAAAGAATTTGAGAAATCAGGGATAGTCTATTTTTATACGCTCATTGATGATGCCGTCGCACGAGTAATCCGTAGCGAAGGTGGTTTCATCTGGGCTTGCAAGAACTACGACGGGGATGTGATGAGTGACATGGTATCCACCGCTTTTGGATCATTGGCGATGATGACCAGTGTTCTGGTAAGTCCGGATGGCAAGTATGAGTATGAGGCTGCCCATGGAACGGTAACCAGACACTATTATCGGTATCTTAAGGGTGAACAGACATCCACCAATCCGATTGCGACCATATTTGCCTGGAGCGGAGCGCTTTCAAAACGAGGTGAGCTGGATGATCTTCCTCGGCTAGGGGTGTTTGGAAAACTTTTGGAGAAGGCCTGCTTCCAGACTATGGAGGAAGGTATCATGACCAAGGACCTGGTTGGCTTGGTTGAGGGAAAAAAAGTTGAGAGTGTCAGTACCGGTGCTTTCATTGGTGCTATACATGATAGATTGGAAGAACTCCTCAAATAGAGAGGGAAGACTTAGGCAAATAGTACACATTTTTTTTTAGATTTCGTGTATAATCCTCATGATGGCATACGATGAATCAAAAATACAGACATTAAGTGCGCTGGAGCATATCAGGCTTCGGCCAGGCATGTATATAGGTCGTTTGGGCAATGGCACCCACGAGGACGATGGTATTTATATCCTTTTGAAAGAAGTCATCGACAACAGTATTGATGAGTTCATTATGAATTGTGGCAACAAGATTATTGTCAGTCGGAAGGAAAACGTCCTCAGTGTACGAGACTTTGGCCGTGGCATTCCTCTAGGCAAGTTGATTGATTGTGTCTCGATAATCAACACTGGTGCAAAATACAATGACGATGTGTTCCAATTTTCCGTTGGTCTTAATGGCGTGGGTATCAAAGCTGTCAATGCTCTTTCGTCTCAATTCACTGTCACTTCCTTCCGTGAGAAAAGATTTGTCTCGGTCTCTTTTTGCAAGGGGGTGCTAAAGAATCAAGACCAGGGGAAGACGGATGAGAATGATGGCACTCTTGTTACTTTCGTTCCTGATGCCGAACTTTTTGGACAATATTCCTATAATGAGGACTTTCTCATTAAGAGAATGCAAAGCTATGCATACCTCAATACCGGGCTGACACTGGAATACAACGGGAAGAACTATAAGTCCAAGGATGGGTTGCTGGACTTGCTTCAGAATGAAGTGGGGGACACCGGTATGTACGATATCATCCACTATCGTGGCAAGCAGCTGGAGTTTGCCTTTACCCATGTACCAGGAGACTTTGGTGAGAATTATTTCTCCTATGTCAATGGACAGCATACCAGCGATGGAGGAACCCATCAGGGAGCTTTCAAGGAGGGTATTCTCAAGGGTATCAATGAGTATTTCAAGAAATCCTGGGAAGCCCAGGATGTTCGCGATGGTCTCATTGGAGCCATAGCAGTCAAGGTTAAATCGCCGGTATTTGAGAGCCAGACCAAGAACAAGCTATCCAATACAGAAATTCGTTCCTGGATTGTCAACGAAGTGAAGGATGCCATCATTGACTTTTTGCTTAAGCATGCGGACCAGGCGCTGAAGCTCAATGAAAAGATCCTGAACAACGAACGGCTTCGCAAGGAATTGAATGATGTGCGGAAAGGGGCAAGGGATGCTGCTAAAAAAGTCTCAATCAACATTCCCAAGCTAAAGGATTGCAAGTATCATTTAGGCCAGGTGGCTTCCCATCAGGATGAATGTGACCGCTCTATGATTTTTCTTACCGAAGGGGACAGCGCCAGTGGTTCCATCACCAAGACAAGGGATGTGAAGACCCAAGCAGTCTTTTCCTTGCGAGGTAAGATTCTTAATGTTGAGGGGATGAAGAGGACCGCAATTTACAAAAATGCGGAATTGTACAATATGATGGTTGCTTTGGGCATTGAGAATGGGATAGAGGGTCTGAGATATGCGAAAGTGATAATTGCAACCGATGCTGATAATGATGGATTTCACATTCGAAACTTGCTGATGACCTACTTTCTGACCTACTTTGAGGATTTGGTCAGCACGGGACGTGTGTATATATTGGAGACTCCGTTGTTCCGGGTTCGAAATAAAAACTCGACCACCTACTGCTACAGCGAGGCTGAACGTGATTGCGCAATGAAACAACTTCGTGGTTGCGAGATTACACGGTTCAAAGGCTTGGGAGAGATCGACCCAAAAGAATTTGGGCAGTTCATCGGAGAGGATATAAAGCTTGTTCCTGTCATTTCACCAGGAATGAGCGAGATGCGCAAGACTTTGCAATTCTATATGGGAGACAATACTCCTGAACGCAGGGAATTCATTATGCAGCATTTGTTATGAGGTTATGAGTATGGATGTGAAGAAAGAAAAGAATTTGTATGCACCAAGGACGGTCGCTTCTTCTCTTGTTGTGCCACCAATGAACTTTGTGGCAGTTGACGGTGTGGGCGATCCCAAAGGGCAAAGTTATCAAATGGCCATGCAATTACTTTACGGGCTGAGCTTTACTATCAAGATGGCTCCTAAAGGAGGCAAACTCATCAAGGGGTACGATGAGCCTTATACCGTCCCTCCTTTGGAAGGGCTCTGGACCTGTAAGGGGGATCGTGGTGATTGGACATGGGTCAGTATGATCAGACTTCCCGAATTTGTAGATCAGGACCTGTTTGATTGGGCCAAGGGGCAAGTAGCTACAAAAAAGAAACTGGATGTGTCAGGCTTGCGCTATTTTACGTATGATGAAGGCCTTTGTGTCCAGATACTCCATATCGGTCCTTATAGTGAGGAAACCCGATCCTTTGCTTTGATGGATGCTTATTGCAAGGATGCTGCAATTGAAAGGAAGAACGGTATCCACCATGAGCTTTATCTGTCCAATCCCCGAAAGACTGCAAGTGAGAAACTGAAAACCATCTTGCGCTATCAAGTGACGAAGGTGAATGTATAGTGGCACAAGCGCAACAATTATTTAAAGATAATTTTCTTGAATATGCTTCTTATGTTATCAGGGAACGGGCCATCCCTGATCTTGTTGATGGCTTGAAACCTGTACAACGACGCATCCTTTATTCCCTGTTTGAGATGGATGATGGCAAGTTTCACAAGGTTGCCAATGTGGTCGGATGGGCAATGCGGTATCACCCTCATGGGGATGCTGCAATCTACGAGGCCTTGGTGAACCTGGCGAATTGTGACCTTTTCATAGAGCGGCAGGGAAACTTTGGAAATTTCATGACAGGAGACAGCGCCGCCGCTTCGAGGTATATCGAATGTCGTTTGCTTCCTTTTGCAAAACAGGTCCTGTATAACCCTGAGCTGACTACGTATGTTGATAGTTATGATGGTCGGAACAAGGAACCTTCCTTGTTCCCCGCCAAGATTCCCGTAGTGGTGATTCAAGGAGTACAAGGTATCGCAGTGGGCATGAGCACTATCATCCTGCCCCATAATGCCATTGAAGTGCTGGATGCGATGAAAAGTTCTCTTAAAGGAGAGCCTTTCGTTCTGTATCCTGATTTTCCTGGTGGGGGTATCGTTGATGTAAAAGAATACGATGATGGCAAAGGCAGGGTTTCCATTCGTGCCAAACTCGACACCAGCGATCCCAAACGTATCATCATTGAGGAATTACCCTACGGGACCACCAGTGAGATGATGATTGCCTCAGTGGAGAAGGCAGCCAAGGCCGGGCATCTCAAGATATCCTCCATCAACGATTACACCTCCGACAAAGTCAATATCGAGATAAACCTTGCAAGAAACACCTTTACCAAGGATATTGTGGATAGTTTGTTTGCCTATACCGCCTGTGAGACAACCATCAAAGTGAATCCTTTGGTCATCAAGGACAACATGCCCACTATTATCGGCCTCAGTGAGATGATAAACTTTCACGCCAAGCATCTTGTTGATGTGCTGAAAAAGGAATTGGAATTACAAAGGGGGCATCTGCTGGATGATTTGCAAGCCCGTACTTTGGAACAAATCTTTGTGGAGGAGAGGCTTTATAAGCGTATCGAGACCAAAAAGACAGTTGAAGCTGTGAATGAGGCTATCATCAGTGGTTTCAATCCCTATTCCGACCAGTTGCAGCATGCGATTACCGCTGAGGAAGTGGAAAGATTGCTGAAGATTCCCATCAGAAGGATTTCCCTTTTCGATATCGAGAGGAATCATCAACAGATTGATGAGATCAACACTGCCTTGAAAGAGGTGGGGGCAAAACTTGCTGATCTTAAGGGGTATGCCCTGGAATATCTTGATATGCTCAAATCCTCTTTGGGTGTTGACAGCCATAAAAGGAAGACCACTATCAAGGATTTTGAAAGGATTGCCATCAAGGAAGTCGCCCAAAGGGATCTTGATATCAACTATGATCCTGTTAATGGGTATCTGGGGTATACCGTCAAGGGTGGAAGCACCATGCTCACAGTAAGCAAGTTTGATCGTATTCTTGTCATTCGCAAGGATGGTTCTTATCAGGTCATTGATGCACCCGATAAGGAATTTGTAGGCAAAGGGATGCTTTATTGTGGTTTTGCGGACAAGGAGGAACTGGATAATTTGGTCTTTACCGTGCTATATCAACAGAAGGAATACAAGTATCTTTTTCTCAAGCGTTGCAAGATAATACAGTTTCAGCTCAAGAAGCTCTATGAATTGCTGCCCGATGAGCAGCAGTATAAGCTGATCAAGCTTTCAACCCTGCCCAATGCGGAGATAAAAGTCACCTATAAACCCAAGCCGGGCATGAGAATTAAAGAAGAGACTTTTTATTTCAGTGATTATTCAGTGCGTGGAGCCCGTGCCAATGGATTCAGACTCACTGTAAAGGAAATCGCCTCGTTGCATCTTCGCGGAGTCAAGGAAGTGATTAACACGGAAAGTCAGGAGCCCACATTGTTTGACGAGGAGCGAAAAGATGAATGATATCAAGCAGAGGATTCTCTATGAAGACAATCACCTCATTGTAATCAATAAGAAATGTGGGGAGTTGGTCCAGGGCGATCAAAGCGGTGACAGGACCTTGGCTGACGATGTGAAGGCATATCTGAGAGAGACCTACCACAAGGAAGGGAATGTGTATCTTGGTATTCCTCATCGTTTGGACAGACCCACAAGTGGGATAGTAATCTATACCAAGACCGAAAAAGCCTTGGTGCGCATGAATGAGATGTTCAAGGGAAGTGGGGTCAAGAAGACTTATTGGGCTATTGTTGACAAAGAACCGGAACATAGTGAGGGGACTTTGGTACATTATATCATTCGTGATTCCAGGACAAACAAAAGCGTAGCCTTGCCTGTTGAGGAAAACGGGGCGAAATTGGCCAAGCTTGATTATAAACTGTTGGCAAAAAGCACCCGGTATTTTTTAGTGGAGGTGGTGCTCCATACCGGGAGGCATCATCAGATTAGAGCCCAATTCGCTGCGATAAACATGCATATCAAAGGGGATTTGAAGTATGGGGCGGCAAGGAGCAACCCTGATGGAGGTATCTGTCTTCATGCACGCAAGGTCGTTTTCTCACACCCGGTAAAGAAAGAGGAGATAACCATCATCGCAGATCCTCCAGAGGACAACCTATGGTCTTCTTTCATGAATTCTCAAGGATAGCCACCACTCCTTCGCCTTTGTAGCCGTTGGCTTTGATAGCCAAGGGTTTGTGTGTGTGGTAATGGATGAAATGCTTTGTCTCATCCTCCACGCTTTCCTTCTTTAAGTCCTCCAAGTGCATCATCCCTTCTCCAAAGGAAGGATTGACCGTCATATAGATGCAACCCAGGCTTGTCATGTTTTGAAAGAAATGGGTACCTTGGCTTGGCTCAACCTGGAAATCCTTCAAACCTGTCTCCACAATGACCTTGGAACCTGATATTTGTGACCAGGAGACAGGAATTCCCAACCAGTTGTCACAGGAGCCAAGACGGCCTGCAACAATAAGCAAGTAGTCCTTGCCTTTTGCAACCAAATTTGCATTGAGAGTGTCAAGTTCCTGGACCATCTCCAGCATTGCTTTTTGCTCGAACTTCTCTATCTTGATGCATACCACATCCTCGATGTTGTCTATCTTGCCGTTGCCCATCACCAAACTTGAATACACGATTGCCTGCTTCTTTTCCTCTTCACTGATGCATACATCGCTTTCTTCGTTTCCTTCTGCGATAGGTCGTATCTGTAATAAACTGAATTCCGGTTTCTTTGGCTCGGGTTTATTAAGGTTGACAGCGAACTCAATTTCGATAGGTGTGCTCATCGCCCTGGTACCCAATTCAAGGATATCCTTGACAATTGCTGCCAAGGGAAATGCCTCATATTTAAGGATTCCGTTGAAGGTTATCACTTTCTGGCCTTTTGCCTGCACATTCTCGCAAAGCAATCCTGTCTGTGAATCATAGGTACTGGCGATATATTTCAAAGATTGTGGATAATCCCAGGCATAATTCAAATCAAGCAAGACCAGGTTTTCCGCACTGTTCTCTAGAGGTCTGAAGGCGCAATCAGCTCTCAAGGCATAGAATTGGGTTTGGGTGCTGGTGTTATTGCCACCAAGGAACTGTATCGGCCGTTTGGGGTGGACGGGAGAAAAACGGAAAGCAGAACCATTGTCCACGATTGATTTCCCGAATCCAAAACTCAGAAGGCCCACACCATCAGTGGTTTTTTCTCCACCTAACGGATAATAATTCAGACTTCGTGCCACTCCGCTGATGTTTGGGTACCAATAGTTACCATGCAGCCCTCCAATGACTTGCTGGATTACCACCGCCATCTTCTCCTCCTCAAGCATGTGCTCGGTGGCCCTTAGGTATTTCTTTGCACGGTTGAAGAAGGTGGAAGCCCAGACGCATCGTACAGCATCGCAGAGCTCCTGGAGACGTTGTGTGTCATCACTGTTATTCGGGATCATGCAGGTCTCATACACTCCAGCGAATGGCTGGAAATGGGAATCCTCCAACAAGGAAGAGGAACGTACCGAGAGAGGTTGGTGGATGACCGATATCACTGTGGCCAGGTCTTGTACCAATTCCTCCTGCATCGGGTGGGAAAGAAAGATGGTAAGCAGTTGCTGATTGGATAAATCCTCATTGACTCTATCTTTCAGCTGGTTGATTTCCATGAATTGGGTGAACTGATCGGTACTGATGACTATAGTGCGGGGAATGGACAGGTAGACATCGCTATACTTTTCAATCAAACCGCTGGAACGTAATTCCTTGTCTATGAAAGCCAATCCTCGGCCCTTGCCTCCGAGAGAGCCGCTGCCAATTCTCGAGAAGAACAGAGTCTCATCGTAGTTGCTTCTGCTAAATAAAGAAATGACCCCTTTTGCCCGTTCCGTCCGGTAATTCCGTATCGTTTCAGTGATAAGGCTCTGGCAGGCAGCCGCATCGTTTTTTGTATCGATATGGATTGCCTTGATTTTTGCAGCAAGTTGGTAAAGCCCTTGGGCCCTGAGCCAACGGGAGAATTCATTACGATTGCTATGGTAGGCGAAACAGTCGGAAGGAATGGAGGGAAGGATTCTTTGTAATTCCTTCATGGTGTTTGCCCTGGCTATCTCCATGCCATTGTCCGGATTACGGAAGATAAAGGGACCAAACCCATAATGGCTGTTCATAAAAGCAATTAGATCAGAAAGAAGGGTTGGTGATTGTTTCCAAATGAAGGAAGCGCCGATATCAGAAGACTCTCTCTCAAGGGAGATGTCAGAGCTTTGCAGCAGTACCGGGAGCTGGGGATCTTCCTTAAGGATATCCTCCGCCAATCTGAGTCCTGCATTGGGATCTTTCTTGCCTTCACGGGCAAAGGATATGTCGCTGATTACTCCAAGCACATTATGCCGATATTTGCTAAAAAGCGCATAAGCCTCCTCGTAGGTCCTTGCAAGCAGGATCTTGGGACGGCCTCTCATCCGTAGATGTTTTCCCCAGTTGTTCAAGGCCTCCAATATGGTGGAGTTGTTTTCCTGGATCAGGCAAGTGTACATCAAAGGGAGATAGGAACTATAGAAACGGACCGAGTCCTCCACCAGGATAATGACTTGAACGTCCGCTTCCTTGGTGTCGTGGTCGAGATTCATCCTGTCTTCCACCAACTTCACCATAGCAAGGAATATCTTGGGGTCGCCCTGCCAGTAAAAAAAGTAGTCGATACTCTCGTTGCCCAGCGTTTTAACAAATTTATTTCGCCGGTGAGCGGCTGAAGGAGAAAGCACGACTACCGGCATATCCGCATTGATGCTCTTGATTTCAGAACATAATTTCTCCACAGGTTCGTCCAATAAGTCAATCATTGTGATGACAAGCTCAAATTTTCTTTCTGTGAGTAAGGACAAGGCCTCTTTCCTATTGTTCGTATGAGTAATCTTGGGAGGATTGGAAAGGCAGAGCTGGGTATATTCGAGATAAAGCTCTTCCTCCACTCTTCCATCCTCCTCAAGAAGGAATCGGTCATAGTCACTACAGATGAGCAACACATTATAAATATGTTGCAACATCAAGTTTGAAAAAGGGAGCCATGTAGGATCGAGTTTATACATGGAAACTATTCTAGCATAAGTTAATTTGAATGAACATCGATTCTTAAAACAGATATATATCGCATTTTTTATTTATCATTCTAACGATATCATCAAAATTTATAAAAAAAATTACGGTATATCAATTATTAATTTGACAGAACAAAAACTCGGGTTTAGGCTGAAATCTGAGAGGAGAAATATCCAATGTACAAGTTAGAGCCGTTCATGGCGGAATTGGAGAAAAGGAACCCCGGGGAGCCGGAGTTCATACAGGCGGTACGGGAAGTTATAGAGAGCGTGATTGACGCGGTGAATGAGAACCCGGCGTACGAAGCGGGGAGGATACTGGAGCGGATGACGGAGCCTGACCGTGTGGTGATGTTCCGGGTGGACTGGGAGGATGACGGGGGCAGGCTGCAGACCAACCGCGGGTATCGGGTGCAGTTCAACAACGCAATCGGCCCGTACAAGGGGGGGCTGCGGTTCCATCCCTCGGTGACGTTGGGGACGCTGAAGTTTCTGGGGTTCGAGCAGACGCTGAAGAACAGCCTGACGACGCTGCCGATGGGCGGGGGGAAAGGGGGGAGCGACTTCAACCCGAAGGGGAGGAGCGACGCGGAGATCCTGCGGTTCTGCCGGTCATTCATGACGGAGCTGTCGAGGTATATCGGGGCTGACACGGATGTGCCCGCAGGGGACATCGGGGTGGGGGCGCGGGAGATCGGGTACCTGTACGGGCAGTACAAGAGGATGAGAGGTGAGAACACGGGGGTGCTCACCGGTAAGGGGCTGGGATTCGGGGGCTCGCTGGTGAGACCCGAGGCGACGGGGTACGGGACGATGTACTTCGCCGAGCAGATGCTGCGGGAGCACGGGGAGTCATTCGATGGCAAGCGTGTGGCGGTCAGCGGGTTCGGGAACGTGGCGTGGGGAGCGGTGAGGAAAGCGACGGAGCTTGGGGCGAAGGTGGTGACGATCAGCGGGCCTGATGGATATGTGCTGGACGAGGCTGGGGTCGGAACGCCGGAGAAGTGGAGCTTCATGGAGCGGCTACGTGCGTCGAACCGGGACGTGGTGGAGCCGTACGCGAGGGAGTTCGGTGCGCGATTCGTGGCGGGGAGGAAACCGTGGGAGGTGGCGGTGGACATGGCGTTCCCGTGCGCAATCCAGAACGAGCTGGGGCTGGAGGATGCGAAGGCTCTGGTGGGCAACGGTGCGCGGTACGTGGTGGAGACGAGCAACATGGGGTGCACTGCTGATGCGGTGAGGTACCTGATAGGCAATCATATCCCGTTCGCTCCGGGAAAGGCGGCGAACGCAGGGGGCGTGGCGGTGTCCGGTCTGGAGATGAGCCAGGACGCAGCGCACCTGCAGTGGAGCGCCGAGGAGGTGGACGGGAGGCTGAAGGGTATCATGAGGTCGATCCACGACGCTTGCGTGCGTGAGGGGCGTGAGGGGGACGGCTATATCAACTATGTGAAGGGCGCCAACATCGCCGGCTTCAGGAAGGTCGCCGACGCCATGCTCCAGCTCGGGTATTG
>JBAXZS010000047.1:0-13099 GCA_041670175.1 Sphaerochaetaceae bacterium
AATTTTGATAAAACAACCCTGCCGGATGTAATGTCTAGTGGGGTCTGCCCCGCACTAACGGAATCTGTCCCGTTAATCGCAGATTGATGGTCCGTTTCAGCCGTAGAATGTAAGACTCGTGATGAGTAGGAGAAGCTCTTCAATCAGATGGAGTTCCTTGCCTCGGATGATTGTAACAGGGCTTGGAATGAGCTATCCCACAGTGGGAGGAGCCTGATTTTCTTCATCACCTTCTCAGTTCTTTCCTACATCAAGTGGGGTCTGTAAGGACAAGGAGCTCTTCAAGATGATTACGATAGCCATATAGCAGCATATAGGTCATAGATGAGATGAAGAGCATCAGATGCATCGGGCATACTGGGAAGGCAAAGATTGTGGCTCCTTCTATTGGAAAGCAGCTCAAAATCTGCGAATACCATAAGTTGGTGGTCCCTGAGGTTTGTGCCCTCTAAAGAAGAAAGGCGTCAGTTCAAAGACTGGTCGGAAAAACAAGAATGCTACTCAAGATTGACATTTGGAATTAATCATACAAAGGTTTGGAAAACTCAGGTTATGGATGTTCGCAATGAGAATACTTTGATTTGCACTAAAGATGTATAGAGATAAAATAATGCCACCAGTTTAAAGACTTCCACTGTGGTTCTGTCCACAGCAGAAGATTTCATAAACAATTATTCAATAACCTGAATTGCACCACCATCAACATGGAAGTTTGTCCCAAGACAATAGCTACACAGAGGAGAGGCAAGAAACACATAAAAATAAGCCATTTCTTCTGCTGATGCGAATCTATCAATTGGCGCCATCTGATGGGCAATTCTATCAAAATATTGTTGAACAGTAATTCCCTCTTTCTTGCTCAATTTGCCAGCAGTACTATACCAATCTGGAGTTAAGACTAATCCAGGAGAAATTGCACTCACCCGAATATTATCTTTTATAACTTCAGCTGCAAGACATTTTGTATACATGTTTAAAGCTGCCTTGGTGGTATTATAGATAGGTTCATAATACAAAGGTTGCGTAGCACACATTGATGCTGTGTTAATAATTACACCCTCACCAGGACGACTCTTCATTATTGGAACACACAAACGGCAAAGTCTGATAGCAGACATAACATGGAGATCCCAATAGTGATACCACTTTTCATCAGGAGCTTCTATATTAGTCTCTTCGGAACCTGCTCCCGCATTATTAATCAAGACATCAACACCACCAACGGTTTTAGTAACAAACTGAACCAAGGCCTCGAGATCCTCTAGTTTCGTCACGTCACATGACTTTCCCCATACCTTAGCACCGGAAACTTCTTCCTTAATCTCAAGAAGAGCACTCTTTAAGCGTTCCTCGCTTCTCCCACAAATTATCACTTGTGCTTCCTGTCTGAGGAACTCTTTTGCCACAGCAAGTCCAATCCCTTTACTGCCTCCAGTAATAAGGACAACTCTATCTTTTAACTTCAAATCCATTTTTTTATCCTTTAAAGTTCAATCATTACCTTCACAACATCAGGATATCCTGCTGCCGCATATTCATAAGCTTCAATCGATTTTTCAAAGGGAAATGTCTTAGAAATCAAAGGTTTAACGTCAATCTTTCCATCTGCAACCAAGGCTACTGCAGGGCCGAATTCATTAGTATATCTGAACAATGTTTCAATACTCAAACCATGCACCTGAATCCAAGACATGTTCACATTTACAGTTCCATTCTGCATACCGACAATCACTACTTTCCCACCACGCTTTGTACAACGGAAAAAATCAGGATAAACCTTTGGACTACCGGAAGCTTCAAACACTCTGTCTACACCACGACCAGTAGTTTCCTTCATAATGAATTCTTCAAGATTAGTCTTCACTGAGTTAATAGGAATAATATTCTTATAACTTCCGGCAATATCGAGTTTCTCTTGTTTAACGTCAGAAATATACACTTTTGAGCATCCACCAGCCAAAGCAGAAAGAGCGACCATAATTCCAATGGTTCCACATCCAACCACCAAAGCGGTGTCGCCTGGACGGATCTGAGCTTTTCTCGCAGCTTCAACACCAGTAGCAAGAGGCTCCATCATAGCGCCTTCAGAAGGAGACATACCTGGCAGAAGTTTGAAACAGAATCTGGCAGGGTGCACAACAGTCTCTCTCAAGCAACCATGTACCGGAGGTGTAGCCCAGAACACAATGTTTGGATCCAAATGATAATTGCCTTCCAAAACTTCAGGAGCCTGCATATCAGGAATACCCGGTTCCATGCAAACCAAGTCTCCAACGTTAACATTGGTTACTTTCTCACCTTTTTCAAGAATAATACCAGCTGCCTCATGCCCAAGAATCATTGGTTTTGTAACAACAAAATCCCCAATAGCACCTTCCATATAATAATGGACATCACTTCCACAAATTCCACAAGCTTTAATCTGAATTTTCACATCATAAGGCCCCATGGTCTCATGAATGGGAAATTCTCTTAGACTTAGCTTTTTTGTAGACTCAAGAACTAATGCTTTCATATATTCTTCTCCTTAAAAAATATCCGATCTCACATATTCAGCGAAAATATACAAGATCGGAATAAACACAGACAAAAAACTCAGATTTACTTTAAGTCACCAGTCTTTTTATATACAGCAATCAAATCTTGAACATTATCCTTGGTGATAAGAGGGCAATCAATATCGGTATCGAGCAGTTCAGTTCTTCCACCATAGAGAATCTCGTTAGCCAACTTCATGTTCAGTCTTGCAAGCTCAAATGCGTTTTGGAAAGAAGTAGAGGTCATCTTTCCTTCCTGAATCAACAATGCCGCCTCAGCAGTTCCGTCAACACCATAAACCAAAAGATTGTTATACTTCGGGTTGTTCTTTACAACTTCCAAAGCTCCGGCAGCCATGTTGTCGTTCATCGAGATAACAGCATCAATCTTAGGAATCGACTGTACCCAGTCCTCCATATATTTCATTGCTTCGTCTTTATTCCAGTTAGCAATCTGCTCACCACCAATCTTTACATCAGGTCTTTTGTCGAAGAACTCCTGTTTCCAAGCCAATCTTCTTGCTGTTGAATGCATATTGCCTGCCGGTCCATTGATGACAACTACAGTCGCATTCTGTGGAATCTGAGTAAGTCCAAGACGAGCATTCACAGCACCCTGTTCGTATGGATCAGCATCTACACTGTTTGCACCGACAATTCCCTTAATACGTGGATTTGTCAAAATGATAGGAATACCAGCCTCAATTACCTTTTTCACATATGGAGTCTGAGCTTCTCCATTGTTAGCTTGAAGAATAATCAAGTCATACTTATTGGTAATACAGTTTTCAATGAGGGTATTTTCCTTATCATCATTTGCCTGCCCGTCCATCAAATCGACAGAAATACCAGGATAATTCTTAGCCTCATCCTTGATTGCGTTAGCCAGCCAAGCAGCAAATGAATCTCCTTGAGCTCTTGCAATGTATGCAACACGTTTCACTCCTGAATTACTTTTTTCCTGAGAACCATTTGCAAAAACGACTCCAGAAAAGACCATCAGGAGAACCAGAACCAGAACCAAACTCCTTTTCTTCATATGAAACTCCTTTTTTGTGCCTTAGCACTATTTAACATTTTTAGTGGCAACTGTTACATTAGACTTCGTTTCAGTTGCAATTTCTCTAGGTTTCGATCGTCTGTTCTTAGCAGCAATATCGAAAGCTACCGCAAGGGCAATAATGATACCCTTAACAATCTGCTGTACATAGGAATTAACTCCCAAAAGATTCATAATATTGTTTAAAAATCCGACAATAAAAGCACCAGCTATCGTCCCAGTAGCAGTCCCTAAGCCACCGGAAAAACTCGTTCCACCTATGATGGTGGCTGTCAAAGCTTCAAATTCATAACCATTCGCAGCATTTGGAAGCCCAGCATTTACACGAGACATCAAGAGAATGCCGGCCAAACCAACCAGTACACCGTTCACAAGATAGATATAGAATTTGACGTTGGTAACCCTGATACCCGAAGCAACTGCCGCTTCCTCATTACCCCCAATGGCATATAAAGATCTTCCAAATCGGGTATTTTGAAGAATATACCAAGTGAGGATGAACATAAGTAACATGAAAATAATTGGTACTGGAATTCCAAATAAAGACCCTTGCCCAAAAATAATATATTTCCCAATCTGGTAGATATTCTGTCCATTAGTGAACAGCAATGCAAAACCACGAGCAACCATGGTAATTGCAAGAGTCGCAATGAATGGAGGAGTTTTTGCATAAGCAACTAAAATACCGCTAAGTAAATTCAACAGCACCCCTAAACCAATACCAACGAGGAAGGCTATCCATAGTGATCCAGTGGATTTGAAAACCGCTATTGAAACGACACCAGCTAACGCCAATACTGCACCTGAAGCCAAATCAATCAGCCCTGCGATTACCAACATGGTTTCGCCAAAAGCCAGGATAGTCGTTACAGAAATCTGACGAAGAATATTTGTAAGGTTTGATACCGATAAAAAGTTCTTATTAAGCAAAGCACAGACAAAAAATAGCAATACCATGATTACGTAAATGCTATACTTTCTTAGTCCTGTCTTTAAAGACACAACGACATTATTTTTCCTTTTCATCAACACTACCTCCTGGTTTCTGTCGCAAATTCCATAATTTTTTCTTGGGAAAATTCATCCCTATTTAATACTGTTGTCATCTTGCCAGTTGCCATAACATAAATTCTGTCACACATTCCAAGTAACTCAGGCATTTCAGAAGAGACCATTACTATTCCCTTTCCCTCTTTTGCAATCCTAGTCATCAGACGATAGATTTCGTATTTTGCACCAACGTCAATACCTCTAGTCGGCTCATCCAAAATTAGGATTTTAGGATCTTTCAACAGCCATTTGGCAAGTACAACTTTCTGTTGATTTCCTCCAGATAAATTAGCTACTTGGGATTCAAGACTAGGGGTTTTAATTCTTAAAGAATCAACTTGTTTCGTGGCTTCGGAAATTTCCTTTTTTTCATGCCATCTACCTTTGAAGAAATAGCGTTTTAAGTTGGGCAAGGAAATGTTCTCTCGTACACAACGAATAGGAACTAAACCATATCGACGTCTATCTTCACTCAACATTGCAATTCCATGCTTGGTGCTATCATTGACAGATTTCACTACTATTTCTTTTCCATCCACCTTAATCTTTCCATCATCAAAATGATCCAATCCACTGACTGCACGAACTACTTCGGTTCTTCCCGCACCCACCAGACCTGCAAAACCAATTATCTCACCAGCATGTACTGTAAAATTGATATTGGAAAAGATACCTGTACTATGAAGATTTTCGACTTCAAGCAAAGTCCTTCCAATCTCAACATTTTCTTTTGGATAGTTGTTTGAGAGTTCACGTCCAACCATAGTTTTTATTACTTCCTCAACACTCCAATCCGTGGTTGCCTTTGTCATGATAGACTTGCCATCTCTGAAAACCGCAATGCTATCAGCTATCTTGAAAATTTCATCCATCTTATGTGAAATGTAGATGATACACTTGCCACGATTTTTTAAATCCAAGACTTTCTTAAGAAGCTCATCAGCCTCCTTTGTTGAAATAGAAGAAGTCGGCTCATCCATTATTAGAATTTGCGAGTTTTGAGAAATTGCTTTTATAATTTCCAACATCTGAATATCTGCAATACTGAGATATTTCAATTTTGTGTTTATTCCATCAATCAACCTTGAATTGTTGTAAAGCCCTTCAGCTTTTAGCAAGGCTTCGGTATTAGTGTGGATGGCTTTCCAATCGACTTGATGAAATTTGTTTACTGGAAGATGTCCAAGATACATGGCTTCAGCAACAGATAACTCAGGAATGTAATTACATTCCTGAAAAATCATAGCAATACCATTTTGCCTAGCGACCAATGGAGAAGTTATGTTTACTTTTTTTCCTTTAATTTTTATTTCACCAGAATCTGCAACATAGTTCCCATTAATTATTTTCATCAAAGTAGATTTTCCTGCTCCATTTTCACCACAAATTGCTAAAACTTCACCTGCTTTTGCAACCATACTCACATTATCAAGAGCCTTTACTCCTGGAAATGTTTTATTAATGCCATTTAACTCAAGTATCGTCTCATTCATTTGCCTACTCCACATTCAAAAAGCACAACTGGATTTTTATTCAACTTAAAATGATTGTAAGCTAGCATTTTAAATTTGTCAAAAAAAAAATCATTAATTTTACAATTTAATTTAATTGTAGTTTTAATAAGAAATTTTCTCATATTTAAATATCACATTAGATTGACATTAGATAAAAATATAGTCATATTCTTGTGGTTTTTGAGCCATTTTTTTGATTTTTGTAATTTAAAAAATTACTATTTTACAAAAAATTGTTAAAGTATTATAGTATAAACAAGGTATGTTTATTTAACTTGTTAAGTATGTTATCCTTCACAAGGCTAAAAGAGGATGTATGGAATATAAAAGACCATTGAAGTTTGAATGGATTTGTGAAAACTTAAGAAACCTTGTTCTCCTTAATGATTATCAAGAACTTGAAAAATTACCTTCAGAGGAAGTATTAGCCAAGAAATATAAATGTTCACGCCCAACCATTCGAAAAGCTCTTGAAAAATTGCGAAATGATGGTGTGATTATGAAGAAACAGGGGTCTGGCTCCTTCATTAATAAAAACTACTTGAATTCCAAAGAGGTTACAGTTGAAACACCGACCAATGCTAAGTGTGATTCATTTATGGGGTTAATTTTCCCAAACCTAGGGACTCGTTATGTTTTCGATTCCATTAGTAACTATGTGGCAACATATCTGGCTGAAAGCGGTTATTCTCTTATCTGGGGTGGATATTTATCCCCACTTTCCCCTACTTTTATGCAAGAAGTTTCACAAATTTGTAATCGATACATCAAACTCAGAGTGAAGGGCGTATTCTTTTCGCCATTTGAATATTCGGAGAAAAAGGATGAGGTCAATCATTTTGTTCTTTCCACTCTTTCTCAGGCTAAAATTCCAGTGGTATTGCTTGATTCCGATGTAGATGATTTCCCTCAACGCAACTCGTTTGATTTGATCAGTCTTGATCATATTGCAGAATGTTACAAACTTTCCTCACACCTACTCGACCAAGGTATTAGTCGTCTGATTTTCTTTGCGCCTCCTTCCTCAATGGAAACCATAAGATTGAGACTTGTAGGATATCATGAAGCCATGATAGACCATGGAATAATCCCAAAGAAGGAATATCATGTAATTATGAATCCAGAGGATGTGCTAGAAGTCAAAAAAATGTTTAATACCCTTGATCCAGAAGGAATTATGTGTTCCAATGATGGAACTGCAATTCTCCTTATGAGAACCTTAGAAAAATTAAACATCCGAATTCCTGAGCAAGTACTTATGGCTGGTTTTGATAATCTTAGTTATCTCGCCGATATTAAGATTCCGCTTACTTCTATTTCTCAACCAGTGGAGGCAATGGGACAGCTAGCAGTACAAGCAATGCTACAAAGGATAAAGAATCCCAATACTCCTATAGCCACTGTTAGGCTTCCAGGTAAAATGTTTATCCGCCAATCTTCATTAAAACCAAAAGGCAATTAAAGGAGAGACCTCAACTGTGGAATCAGCAAAAACATTAGGAACAACAATAATTTCTGAGATTTCTACCTGTTTTGATAAGCTTGATCCTTTGAATCTCCAAAATCTGCAAATTATGATAAACAGGGCCAATAATATTTTCGTTTTGGGTGCCGGCCGTTCAAAGATACTTCTTTCGACATTCTGCATGAGATTGAACCATTTGGGGTACCCATCTTATGTTGCAGGAGAAGTTCCTTGTCCACCTGCTAAACAAGGAGACCTGATTATTGTGGCTTCCGGTTCAGGAGAAACAAAAAGTGTTCTTAGTGTTTTAACCAAAGCAAAGGAACAAGGTGCAGAAATAGCTCTTTTCACAGCATCTCCTAAAAGCCCTATTGCCCAATTATCTGAACTAATCGTAGATATTCCTGCCCCAAATCAATTGCAACAAAGTACCTCCAGTTGCCAATTAATGAGGACACTCTTCGAGCAAGTCATGTTTATTTCCTGTGAATCAATTATCGCTTTCTTATCACAGGGTAAATCTGTTGATGAGATTGTTGCAAACCATACCAATCTCGAATAAAAATTCTGGAGGTTTTATATGAACACATCAAAATTATCTTTTCTCAATTATTCAATTGGTCAACTTGGTTTTGTTGTTAAGAGTGTCGATGAAACTATTGAGAATTACTATAAAAAGTTTGGAATCCAAAATTGGAAAATCTACACTTATGGGGCCCCATTGTTAAAATTCATGCACTATCAGGGGGAAACCACCAATTATAAGATGCGAATAGCACTCAGTTATTTTGGAGATACACGTATTGAAATCATACAACCACTTGAAGGTCCTACCATTTATGAGGATTTTATTCAGAAGCATAACTATGGTTTACAACATCTCGGCATCTATGTAAAAGATATCGAAACCGAGCTTACTTTAGTAAAACAACAGGGCTTCAAGGTCGTTATGGATGGAGGTGGCTTCGGCCTGGATGGTGATGGTTCTTTTGCCTATTTAAATACTGAAGAAATATATGGAATCTGTTATGAACTTATTCAACGCCCTTTACATAGAACAGAACCAGAGAAATTCTACCCTGAGCTCAATCAAGATGTCGTCTTGAAGAATTGATTTACTTGTTGTTCTGTAATTATTCCACTACCCCAGACACCGACACCGAGGGCCACTCCCACTGCAGCTTCTTCAGAAAAAGGAGGAAGTTTACAGGTACAGGAAAATTCTTTCTCAATCAAGGCCTGTACTAACGAGGATTTTCTCACTGCATTCCCACTGGCATAGATACATGAATGGTCAATTTGCTGAAATATTGGATGATATAATTCTTTGACCATCCCTTTCAAGAAACCATACGCAAGACTTTTTAAAGTTAAGTTAGTTGTTGTAATGTGATTAATTGAGCCAAAGAGACCTTCGCTAACTTTGCCTCGCTCCCCAAGAAATCTAGTGTCCACCCATAGTTCATCTAATCCTGTTTCTTTTTCTGCAAGACTATCTAACACATGATAAACCTTACTTTCAGGAACTTCAAAACCGAAACAATGCAGTACATCCCTACAAAAATCCTTAAGGTATGCATATGCCCATCCTCCACAAAGACTGGAATATACTTGAAGGAATGAATTATCAGGAAATGGACGTATTTCAAATCCCTCATAATAAAAAAAGTCTTTGCAGGGGATGGTAAGTTGTCCGCCAGTTCCTAAATTTATTAATCCAAGCTTCTGGAAACCTACAGAACCAAGATAACTTGCTTGATTATCACCAAGAGGTGCATATACTTGTACGGAATCAGCGAGGCCCACCTCTTTAGCAAAAACTGCTGATATTTGACAACTATCGATACAAGACTCTAGAGTGGGGGAAAATAGGGTCAAAGGAAGATTTAATTTTGTAATTTGGTCCTCATTCCATTGTTTTTTTCGTACATCGAACAAGCCCAAACTAGCAGCAAAAGACTGGTCGATACAATAATCCCCACACATTCTGCCCCTAATAAATGAAGATATGGTACAAACCTTCTTATTTGAAAAATCGAATCCAACTTGTTTTAAAGCGACAAGAGAATACCCTCCATATCCGGGGTTGAGCATACAACCATTTTGTTGTGGAAAACTGCAAAGACTATCTTTCAAGGGTCTACAATCACGCCAAGTAATCAAATTGGTTAATGGAGCCCCTTTCTCATCTATGATAAGAATTCCATGCATCTGCCCAGTAATACATATATTTTGTATTTCAGAATAACTTTGTGATTTATTTCTAATTTCAGCAAAGAGTTGTTGTATTAGTTTCCAGATAATCTGGGGATCTTGTTCAAATTTTTGTGTATCACTAGTATCTAGCGATGAGGAATTTAAAACCGAAACCAAGTTCAGAACCTTCATAGAAATACAATCGTAAATTAAAAGACATATCTTTGTAGTACCAATATCAAGTGCCAATGACAACATCTTATTCTCCAATTACAGAGTAAAGCAAAAACTAAAATTGTCAAATATTTTTTTATATAGTTTACAATTTATTAATATATGTAAATTTTTTATAGCATAATCATGAACTTCCCAGCTTTTTAACACTCAAGCCCTCGCTATTTGTCAAGCTAGTTTTCGCTCTCATTTTGACTTTCGTTAGTCAGACCTCTTTCTTCTTCTTTCAATGGCCAATAAAAGTTGTCTTCACTTCAGGCAACGCATACGTTCTTGTCCTGTCAGTACTCCAACGTAGAGGATTTCCTGCCAGGATTGTCTTGTTCCGTTCAGAAAACAATCTTTCCGCCTCCCCTGGCCTTGCTTGCATTGGCGTTACATAAGCCAATACTGAATGTCGATGACACTTGTTGTACCAGTTAACAAAATCAGCATACCAGATACGAGCAACCTCGATATTCTCAAACATCCTGGGATATTCCCCCGAATATTTGAGTGTTTTATGCCACGACCCGATGAAAGCGTTGTCATTGCTGCACCTTGGGAGGGAATAGTTACGGCGTATAAACAAGGAGTCCAGGAAGACCGCAAGGGTCATCCCTCTCATCGGATGGCCGTTGTCTGCCATCAAAATTTGGGGTGCAACCTTCATATCCCTAGTGATCCTTGCAAACAAAAGCGTGGAGAGCCCCTCCGATTCATAGGTCTCTATGCACCATCCCTCAATAGTTCGGTCAAACAGGTCAATGACAGTGTAGGCGTACAGGAATATGCCTCTTACTGGAGTTTTCAACCAGGTTATGTCCCAAGCCCAAACCTGATTTGGCCCTGTTACAATCATTTCAGTACTCTCCCTGGTGGCACTGGGTTTCCTGGACTCACTGCGATGGGCCATTGCATTGCGCCTACGCAGCACACGATACATACTGGAGGTACTGGCGATATAAACACTTTCCTGGGCAAGGGTCGCCACAACCTGCTCAGGGGTATGGTCTGCGAACCTCTTGCAAGTGGCCATCGCAAATAAGGCATCCCATTCCTTTACAGTGAGGGCAAGCCTGCTGCTGGGGTGGGAGCTTGTCACACAGCCCCTTGTTCCTCCAGTTCTGGATGGTCCTCACCGTGATGCCCAGGAATCCACAGGTCGACTTTTCAGCCACTCCCAGGGATTTTGCCTCATATACAAAGGCAAGGATCTTTTCCTTCTCCGTTTCCGGGGTCAGTTCCCCTCGTCCTGAAACAGGTCCCGATGTTTTTTTTTAAGGGTCAGCAACACTGCGACATCGGCAAGAGCCTTCTCTTTTATAGCCAGTTCCCGTTCCTTGGCCCGGAGATCCTTTTCCAGCTGCTTCTTTTCCTTCTTGAGGTTTGTATTCTCGGTTTTCAGTGCGTTCTGCTTGTCCTGTACCATGGCTGCCAGCTCCTGCTCCCACAAGGGGAGGTGCTCGGAGTGCAAACCCTGTCTTCTGAGCCATTCGCCACGAGCATGATCGTCCAGCGTCTTGCTTTCCAGCAACAGTGCAAGCTTCTCTCCGGGGCTCCTCTGTGATGGGGTGAGGCCTTCAGAGGAGTCCAGGTCCAGTCTACCAGCTTCGTGATTCCCTATCCAGTTGTTGATTGTTGCTGCACTGACCCCCGTTTCTTTGGAAACCTGGTACACGCTCTTCTCCCCCCGATCAACAACTCTACGAACAATTGAACCCTTGAATCCTTTGGAATATCTCATTCAGTTTCGCTTTCCTCCTAGCGAAAACTATTGTGACAGCTAGTGGGGCCTGAGCAGTTACGGCTATTCTTGTAGGCTTGTTTACCGAAGAGTCTTGGTCTAGCATCCTAGAAAAGTCCAACTTTTTGTCCGCAACCCCGGATACGGATAAATGTCGTTTGGTTTAGACAACATTGAATATCCATACAAAGAGTATGTAAATATGAGGAAAGTTAAACTTTACTCAGGTTTATCCATTGGTTAGAGTACGGAGTATACATATGGATATATTGCATATTCCAAACTGGAGGCTGTATGGCTGCACTGGATTCAGTATTGCAGGAAGGATTGCTCGTGGATAGGAAGTGGTTGGAAAAGCATGGAATTAAAGCAACAGCCGTGGATTATTACCTCCGTACCGGCAAGATTGAAACTTTGGTCCATGGACTCTACAGAATACCTGGTCCTCCATTGAAATGGCAAAATGTAGTGTATTCACTGATCCTGCTCGGTCATGATGTCCATGTCGGTCATATGACTGCCTTGGCATATCATGGGTACGACCACTACCTTGGGCTTGGGGTAGCACAGCGCATCAGATTGTGCAGTACCGAAAAACTTCCATTATGGGTAGAAAAGGTGGGGATTGGTCCCGGTTTCGTCATGATGAAGCGCAATCCATTCGCAGAAGATGCGATTGGTGTGGTCGAAGTCCCTTTCGGGACGTGGGATTGGCCCATACGGTACTCCACGCCTGAACGTGCGTTCATCGAATTGGCAAGCACCATCGAAACAAGTGAGGAAATCCTTCAGGCGAAGATGATGTTGGAAGGAGCTGCGAATCTCCGGCCGAGGCAACTGCAGGCATTGCTGGAAGCTTGTGGCAACATTAAGGCAAAGAGGTTGTTCCTTTGGCTTGCAAGAATAGTAGGGCACTCTTGGTACCAGCATATCGACACATCGGGAGTAAATCTGGGTGCAGGGAAACGTCAGATTGTACCCGATGGTACCCTTGATTCGCAGTTCATGATTACGATTCCCAAGGAAATCCAGGATGGACAGAAAGAATCCATATTTTAAACAGGTTGAACTGTTGGTCCGCATCCTGCCTTTGGTAGGGGAGCATCCTTGTTTTGCTTTGAAAGGAGGGACGGCGATCAACTTGTTCTATCGGGATATGCCGCGACTTTCCGTTGATATCGATCTGGTGTACGTGCAGTAATATAAAGTGTCCCTCTAAAAAAGGGAAAGGAGAGGAACAAAAAGAATCCCATGGGAACCGTGTTATTCTTGGTTTAACGACAAATCAAAGAACATACGGAGGAACCATGGGACGGA
>JBAXZS010000048.1:0-12900 GCA_041670175.1 Sphaerochaetaceae bacterium
AACAACGCAGGGCCTCCGCACGGACCTCGTTATCGCTATATCCAAGGGCCACCTCGTCCATATTCCGAATCCGCTGCTCCGGCTTCTGGCTGGGCATGGCCTGAGGGGGGATGGCAGCCTTTTCCTTGGGACTCGGTTCCCTCTTGCTGTACTTCAAGACTATTTCCCGAGCCTGCTCGTCCAATATCTTGGGATCCCTGTACATATTACGCTTCTCCTTGGGGAATATTCAGCCCGATATGACAACGATGATGATTCTCCACTTCCTGGTTCCTGAAGGTCCCAAGACGATTAAGCATATTGTCCCAATCAACCAGATGCCCATCGAACTCAGGGCCATCGACGCACACGAACTTGGTCTCTCCGCCAACCGAGACACGGCATCCTCCGCACATACCGGTCCCATCGATCATGATGGTGTTCAGGGAAACGATTGTATGCACGTTGTATGGCTTCGTGGTCAAAGCACAGAACTTCATCATTATTGGAGGCCCTATGACCACAACGCAATCGGGTTTCCAAGTCTCACACAATTCCTTCAACGGCTCGGTAACCAAGGCCTTTCGACCATAGGAACCATCATCCGTGACCACAATAAGATCATCGGCGATCCGTCTCATGGCCTCCTCCATGATGAGCAGGCCTTTGGTCCGGGCACCAATGATAATCTTCACCTCGTTGCCCTTCTGTTTCATTGCCTGGGCGATGGGAAAAAGAGGTGCGACCCCGATGCCTCCGCCGACACAGACGACCTTGCCAAACTTATGGATATCGGTCGGCTTTCCAAGGGGCCCGAGCACATTGGGAATCTCATCCCCCACATTCAGATATGCCAAATGGTGCGTACTTTCGCCCACGGCCTGGAAAATAATGGTTATCGTACCTTTCTCAGCATCCGCATCGGCGATGGTAAGGGGGAAACGCTCATTGAAATCACCTCCAAGCTGGATGATGATAAACTGGCCAGGCTTGCGGACCTTGGCTATCAGAGGAGCCTCAAAAACCATTCTGAATACTTCCGCGGAGAGTTTTTCTTTTTCGAGAATCTTATGCATACTGCCCTCTTTGCATTCTTTACACTAAAGCTAAACTTGTGTAACCATACTACATATCGGTGTGATCACTAGGTACTACCATACCCATTTATGCCTGGAGTTTCCAGTAGGCATAGGAAAAAAACAGGAGGAAATATATGATCAGAAAACGAGAGGAAATGCCAATAAACATCCTTGAGCACATGAGAGGGGGGGATAAGGAGGTCGAGCAATTGGAGATCATGCCCAAAGGGACAGTCCGACATTGCAGGATGTTCAGCAAGATGACCTTGGCCTTTGGCTCATCCATCGGCAGACATCAGCATGTAGGGGAAACGGAATACTACTGGATTCTCAGCGGAGTGGGCATCGTGACTGAAAACGACGGGGAGCATACGGTCGTCCCTGGCGACGTGGTTATCACCGGGAACGGGGCGGAGCACGCCATACGCAATGAGGAAAAGGAGGACCTGGTCTTCCTCGCCCTGATTATCCTCGACTAGTAGTTCGCACGGGCCTTGTCCAATTCGAGCACCAATTCGGAACGCAACCATGCAGGACTGAGGAGGGTCGCGCTGTCTCCCAACTTCAGGACCCATCGTTTCAGGCCCAAGCGGCCACGGGTTGTGACCGTGAACAGTTCGGTGCCATCACCCTGCTCCTCCAGCATCACGCTCTCGGGCCAGATACGTTTCCTTACACTCCAGCCCTCCTCCTTGCTGAGCTTGACCACAGCGGTGAACTGACTACTGTCCAGGACAATGCCAAAAGGATCTTGCAACAACTGGAATGAATCATAGTCTTTCTCGGGGACGAACGAGGTCTTCCCTTCTATTGCGAGACTTTCGATTCGATCCAAGGCAAGGATAACCAGTTGCTGGGACTGACAGATAATACCATAACAATACACGACTGACTCATAAGCAAAACAGCACAAGGGATAGATTTCATAGATATGTGACTCACGGCCAAAGGGAGTAAGATAGGACACCCTGCACACATTCTTGTCAGCGATGGCCTTCATCAGTTTCAGAAAGAAATCCTGTTCCTCAAATTTCCATATTCTTGCAATATCATTGAACTTGATAAGGACTGGGACCTTGCCTTCCACATTGGGGATTGGCTGGACATTGTCCAGGGAACTTTGGGCCAGGGACTTAAGTTTGTTCTGTACAAGTTGTCCAACCCAAGGTTGCAAAAAAGGAATCGTCGATGTCTTCTGCAACAAAATCTGGAACAGGATATCGTCCTCTTCAGTGAATTTCATGTTTGAAAGGGAAACGTTCTCGTGAATATGGTTGTTCTTCAAATGATAGGACACCTCCCTGCCTTTCAAGGTGGGTTCGTTCTTCAGTTCAAAACCATTTTCCTGAAGCTTCCCTATGACACGGAAGGCAGTCCGCCGTGATATATTCAACCGCTCTTCCAGTTGAACAATAGTTGCACCTTCCTTCCTGGCCATTAAACTCGAGGCAATTACCATTTGCTGAAAGTTACTGGACATGCAAGTTTCTCCCCATAAATAAATTATATCATAGCAAAAATTGAATTGCATCGAAAAAGAACCAATCGGATGGAAATGGCATAAAAAGGATAAAAAAGTAACCATTGTCTCCAAAAAAGGAAAGGGATAACGACATGAATGAGGCCACCGAAGAGGTGCAAGTCTCAACGGTGGCCTCATTGTACAAGGTAACCTATTCTTTAGTTGTTTTGATCGCTTCCGATCTTAATCGTTATCCTCTTGGGCTGGGCAAGTTCCTTCTTGGGAAGCGTGACGGTAAGCACCCCATTCGCGAATTTCCCCTCGATGGCGGACTCATCCACATCCTCGGGAAGACTGAACGAACGGGAGAAACTCTGGTAACAACGCTCGCGCATCAGGTATTTCTTCGCATCCTTCTCTTCCTTCTGGCTCTGTTTCACAGAAGACAGGCGAAGCACATGCTTCTCAACATTCACCTCAACCTCATTCTCCTTGTAACCAGGCAGCTCGGCCTCAATGACATAATCCTTGTCATTCTCCTGGATATCCACCGCAGGAACTGAGGAAGGACCAAGTCCGAAACCAGTCATCATGTCATTGAACAAGGACTCGAAATCATTGACCATTGGATAATTTTGATTGCTATTCATAATGTATTTCATTTGAGCGCCTCCATGCGTATTCATATTCTTTTCTGTAGCCTTTCTGGCTACATAAATAGATTTGCATTAAGTATGCCAACTCTTATGAAATATAAATAATTACTTATAATATAACATATAAGATAAAATACCACCATCAACAATCAAGCATGAAGCAATACCCTGAAGTGTCAAAAAACTACAGCAAGCCTTCAAGGAAGGACATACAGGGTCAGAGTGGCCCCCTGCTACGAAAAGCCAGATACCACATAGGGTCAAAATGACACAACGGGTCAAAAATGCTATGCAAAATAGGAATACGCACCTTCAAACAAAGCCCTGTCCTCCTTATAGGGAGTATTGCGATAAAGGAAGGAACCACAACGCTCGCTATGGGCCATGCGACCAAAGACACGACCATCGGCACTGGTTATCCCTTCCACAGCCCAGAACGAACCATTGGGATTATAGGGCAAGTCCATGGTGGCATTCCCTTCCTCATCGACATACTGGGTCGCTATCTGCCCTTTCCTGGAGAGAGAGGCAAGGACCTTCTCGCTGGCGACGAACCGTCCCTCCCCGTGACTGATGGGAAGCATCCGCACATCCCCTACCTGGTACTTGGACAACCAAGGGGAGAGCGTACTGCAGATCCTGGTCCTGACCAGCATAGATTGGTGCCTTCCAAGCGTATTGAATGTCAATGTGGGGCTATCGGCAACGGGCTCGACTATCCTCCCATAGGGAAGCAAGCCCAGCTTCACCAGAGCCTGGAACCCATTGCAAATTCCTCCGACCAAACCCAAGCGGCGCTCCAAGAGAAGTGTTATCTGCTCACTGATCGCAGGATTGCGAAGGAACGAGGCTATGAACTTGCCCGAGCCATCCGGCTCATCCCCACCAGAGAAACCCCCTGACAAGAAAAGCACCTGGCTATCCTCCAGCTCCTTTGCAAACTGATCGGCGCTTTGCTCAACAGCCTGCTGGGAAAGATTGTTGACAACAAACACTTTACAAGAGAAGCCCTCACGTCCGAGGGCCTTGCAAAGATCATACTCGCAGTTGGTTCCGGGAAACACGGGAATAAGCACCTTTGGTCCGGTTATATGCAGATTCCTTGCACATGTATGATTCTTCTGCGCATAGGAGAGCGTCTCAATCTTGCTTTCCTTATTCCCGCTGTACCGGGGATAGACGCTTTCAAGAGTGTTCTCATAGGCATCCTGGGCCAAGGACAGGTCCACATCCAGCCCTTGCCCCGTCAATCTGTAGGAACCCTGGGTATGCCCAAGAAGAATCCCCCAATCAAGGGCTTCGGTGGTCTCGACCAGGAGGGACCCGTATCTCTTGGAGAACAGATCCTCATCACTTTCCAGAACAAATCCGATACGATTGCCAAAACCAAGTTTGACCAAAGCCTCTGCAATCCCCCCGAACCCCACGGCGTAACTGGAAACCACCACTCCGCTTTGGGTCAGCTCATGTACTTTCTTGAACAGGGAGAGATGCTCTTCCCCTTCCAGGAGATAGACACAATGACCTATGCCCCCAAACTCATTGGCGATGACCTTGCCAGCCTTGTTCATGGCAACTGCGAAGCTTACCAAGGTAGGAGGCACATCCAGAGCTTTGAAACTCCCGCTCATCGAGTCTTTTCCTCCGATAGCGGCGACCCCCAATTCCAACTGGGCCTGCAAGGCACCAAGAAGAGCGCTGAAAACCAATCCCCATTTCCGTTTGTCATGCTCCACCTTGCCAAAGAACTCCTGCAAGGAGAGATATGCATTCCCAATCGAGCATCCACTTGCCACCAGCTTGGCAAGGCTGTGGACAACCGCCAGGTAGCCTCCCAGGAAAGGATCCTGCTCCAGAAGATACGGATCGCATCCATAACTCATCACAGAGCAATCCTCCGTCTCTGTGAAGGAGGGGAGCAAGGAGCACATCACCTGGGTCGGACTCTTCTGTTTCCTGCCTCCAAAAGGCATGAGCACCGTACCACAGCCGATGGTGGAGTCGAAACGCTCGGCCAGGCCCTGCCTGCTGCAGATGTTCAGGTCCCCCATGAGGGAAAGGATTTCCTCATTGGTCGCCGGTCTCTTTCTGTCGTTTGGAATTTCTCTTCGAGATACCCATACCCCCTCGTGCCTGCTTGCCCCGTTGGTATCCAAAAAGCTTCGGTCTATATCCACGATAACCTGGCCGTGGTGTTTCATCACCAGGGCTTTGCGTCCTGTAACCGTAGCCACAGCAGTGGCTTCCAGGTTCTCCTCATACGCCAAGGCGCAGAAAGCTTTCACATCCCCTCTCTCCAGGACCACCGCCATACGTTCCTGGCTCTCGCTTATCGCCAGCTCCGTGCCTGTGAGCCCCTGATATTTCACCGGGACAAGATCCAAGTCAATGCATACGCCCTCGGCCAGTTCCCCAATGGCCACGGACACCCCGCCTGCGCCAAAGTCATTGCATCGCTTGATCAGGAGGGACGCCTTGGGATTTCTCAATAGCCTTTGGAGTTTCCTTTCTTCCGGTGCGTTTCCTTTCTGCACTTCCGAGCCGCATTCCCGTAAGGAGTTGCCGTCATGGCTCTTGGAAGAACCGGTGGCTCCTCCACACCCATCACGGCCGGTGCGACCTCCAAGAAGCACAATGACGTCCCCCTCGATTGGCTCTTCCCTCCGTACATTCTTGGCGGGTACCGCTGCGATGACCGCACCAAGTTCCAGATGCTTGGCCCGGTAGTTCTCGTGGTAGAGCTCATCCACAAGACCGGTGGCCAGACCTATCTGGTTGCCATAGGAGCTATAACCACTGGCAGCGGTGGTGACAAGCTTGCGCTGGGGGATGCGGCCTTCAAGAGTCTCGCTCACATCGACAAGAGGATTACCGGCTCCTGTTATGCGCATAGCCTGATATACATAGGCACGCCCCGAGAGAGGATCGCGGATCGCACCACCGATACAAGTGGCAGCCCCCCCAAAGGGTTCGATCTCCGTTGGGTGATTATGGGTCTCGTTCTTAAACAAGAGCAACCAGGGTTCCTCATTGACTGTTATTTTCACCGTACAGGCATTGATCTCGGCACTTTCATCCAATGCCTCAAGCAACCCCCGTTTCTTAAGGACCTTCGCTCCTATAGTGGCGATATCCATCAGGGTTGTCGGCTTGGTGTCGCCCAGTTCCTTTTTGACACAGAGATATCGCTGGTAGGCCTGACGGACAGCGGGATCCTCAATCTCAATGGTATCCAGATGGGTATTGAACGTGGTATGCCTGCAATGGTCCGACCAATAGGTGTCAATGACTTTCAACTCGGTGAGCGTGGGGTCGCAGCCCTTGCTCCTGAAGTAGGTCTGCATCAGGGCAAGGTCTTCCTTGTCCATGGCAAGATCATAGCGCTCATGGTAGGCAGACAGGTCATTGCTCGTGATAAAACCGGTAAGCACAGGCTCGCTGTGGAATACGGACGGGGGAATCCCAATACTCTCCACTTCACTCAAGCTCGCCTCCCCGCTTTCCACCGGGTTGATCACATACTTCTTGATCCTCTGCACCTCGTCCTCACTGAGGTTGCCATACAAGTAGTAGAGCAAGGCGCAACGTACCAAGGGGCGATCCCCCTGGCTAAGAAGCTGGATGCAGCAGGAAGCGGAATCCGCACGTTGGTCGAATTGCCCGGGAAGGGATTCCACGGCGAACAGGGTCGCTCCTTCAGCGCAGGGAAGCTTTGGATACTGGTCATCCACCTGCACCTCGCTAAAGACCGTCTGCTTGCAATGGGTGAACAGCTCAGAGGAGATACCTTGGACATCATAGCGTTTTACCAGTCGTATCTCCTTCAAGGCGGGGATTCCCAAAAAGGTCCTGATATCCAGGCACAGCTGATTCTCGGCGGTACGGAACTGCCTTTTCTTCTCCACATAGATGCGATATACCATATATCATCTCCCTGTCAGTGCTTTTTGCCCAATATCCCTACGGTATTGCATATTCTCAAAATGAACCGAAGCTATATTGCCATAGGCCTTCCCAATAGCCTCGCTCAAGGTGGGTGCGGTGGCGACCACATCCATGACACGCCCCCCGCTGGTGACCAGTCTGCCATCGACAAGGGAGGTCCCCGCATGGAACAGCAAGGCATTGTTGTCCGTTATGGTTATCTCCTTGTGCTTCTCATAGGAAAGAGGATAGCCCCCGCTGGCAAGCACCACGCAACAGGCCGAATCAGAGGAGAAAACGACATCGGAGGAGGACAAGACCCCTTCATGCACATGCCTCATGATGGTAAGCAGGTCGCTCTTGAGAAGAGGAAGCACCACCTGCGCCTCAGGGTCCCCGAAGCGGCAGTTGTATTCAATCACCTTGGGTCCCGCTTGTGTGAGCATCAGACCGAAATAAAGACAGCCTTTGAAGAGCCTTCCCTCGTGTTCCATAGCCCTGAGGGTGGGAAGGAATATGGACTGCATGCATTCCTTGGCTATTTCGGGAGTATAGAAGGGATTGGGGGCAATGGTTCCCATTCCTCCGGTATTCGGCCCGGTATCCCCCTCATACGCACGTTTATGATCCATGGAGGAGACCATGGGAACCAAGGTCCTGCCATCAGTGAAAGAAAGGACGGAGACCTCGGGCCCCTCAAGGAATTCCTCAATGACCACCGTGGCACCGCTTCTGCCGAACCGGTGGTTGACCATGGCATCCAAGACCGCCTTTTGGGCCTCGTTATGGGAAAAAGCGACCACCACTCCTTTGCCAAGGGCAAGACCATCAGCCTTGACCACGGTGGGAAGGGGGCAAGAGGAGACAAAAGCCAAAGCCTGTTCGACTTCCGTGAAGACACGGTACCTGGCGGTAGGGATGTGATAGCGACTCATCAGGTCCTTGGAGAACGCCTTGCTCCCCTCAATGAGGGCGGCTTTTTGATCCGGTCCGAAACAAGGGATGCCTTTGCCTTCCATCCGGTCAACCAGACCTGCGACCAAGGGGTCGTCCGAGGCGACCACGACAAAACCGATTCCCTTCTCAAGAGCAAAACCCACCAGCTTGTCCAGCTCCATCGCCTGGATGGGCACGCTATGGGCGATACCCCCGTTTCCTGGAGCACAATAGACAATTCCAACGTCCCTGCTCTTTTGTAAACTGGAGACAAGAGCGCTTTCCCTTCCTCCCCCGCCAACAACAAGAATATCCATCATGACTCCTTATTAATGGTGAAACAGCCGGATCTTATTACAGATCATCACCATGTCATGCTCGTCGCAGGCCTGGATGACAAGATCGTCCCTGAGCGATCCACCCGGCTGGACAACATAGGTCACGCCACTATGGTAAGCCCTCTCAATGTTGTCCTTGAACGGGAAGAAGGCGTCACTGGCCAACGACACCCCTTTCACCTGGGAAAGAAGCTCTTTCTTCTGTCCATGGGTGAAAACAGAAGGACAAGTGGTGAAGTATTGCTTCCAGGCTTCCTGATCGAACAAGGAGGTCTCTGGCTCATCAGCGAGATATTGCTCGATGACGTTGTCCTTCTCGTTGCGGGACAAGGTGGGCAGGAAGGGAAGATCCAACACCTTCTCGCTCTGTCTCAAATGCCAGAGGTCCGCCTTGCTTCCGGCAAGGCGGGTACATTGGATCCTGCTTTGCTGTCCCGCCCCCACACCGATGGTCTGTCCCCTCTGGGCATAGCAGACCGAATTGGACTGGGTGTATTTCAAGGTGACAAGGGCGACCACCAAGTCGGTCTTGGCGCTTTCGCTCAGGACCTTTGCCTTGGTGACGATGGGAGAAAGGACCCTTTGGTCCAAGATGACCGTATTCCGTCCCTGCTCGAAGGTTATGCCGAACACCTGTCTTCTCTCCACCGCCTCAGGTTGGTAAGCGGGGTCGATCTGCAACACGATGTATTGCCCTTCCTTCTTTCCCCTCAGCAGTGACAAGGCATCGTCATCATAGCAAGGGGCGATGACCCCATCGGAGACCTCCCTCTTGAGACACTTGGCGGTGGAGAGGTCGCATCGGTCGCTGAGACTGACAAAATCCCCAAAGCTGGACATCCTGTCCGCACCCCGGGCCCTGGTGTAGGCGACGGCCAAAGGAGAAAGCCGCATCTTGGGAGTGACGAAGTACATCTTCTGCTCGTCTTCGGAAAGAGGGATGGCGACTGCGGCCCCCGCAGGGCTCACATGCTTGAAGGAAGCTGCCGCGCAAAGGCCGGTGGCCTCCTTGAGCTGGCTCACCAGCTGCCACCCATTCAAGGCATCAAGCAGGTTGATATACCCCGGATGCCCGTTGAGCACGGTCAAGGGAAGCTCCCCTTCTTTTTCCATAAAAATCCTGGAAGGTTTCTGATTAGGATTGCATCCGTATTTCAATTCCAAACTTCGCATATGCTACCTCGTGTTCCTGTTATAGACAACTTGTTCGGTTTTCCTGTTCTCCAGACCGATGGTCCGTACCACCAGTGCTATCTTGTTCTGTCCATCCAAGGCATCCCAGATCCTCTTGGCTAGGGACGGGGCATCACCGCTCAAGGCGATTTTTCTTGGTTCTCCCATAAAGGAAGGAAGGGCTATTGCATCATCATGCGCATAGGTATGGAGAATATGCCCGGTGCCCGCTTCGGGAACATAGTTCCAATGGGGGCGGACACATAGGCCCCCCTCCCTTTTGAGAATGGAGAGTTCATAGCGGAAACAAGGGGCGAAATGAAGGATCGCACTGATGCGTGGGGTGTAATTCGGACCGTCCGGTTCATATTCCCGGCTTTCCAAGGCCTGGGAGAAATCCTTTCCCTCTTTCAATCCCCTGATTATGGTATCCGTCTGGTCCCCGTTGGTGACCACGATGGCATCCTCCATCGTGGCAACCGCCCGATAGATGATCAGTGAAGGGTCAACGACCAGGTTCCCCTCAAAGGGCTTGGTAAAGACATCCTGCCCTTTCTCCTCGAACACCCGATTCCGACTGTTCACGGAACGTCCCATGATGAAATAGGCGAACACCGCCTTGTCATCCAAGGTTTGTCCCACCACTATCCCTCTTCCAGGGTAGCTGTTACCTTGCAGCAATTCTTCCAAATTCATCTCTATTCCTTCTCGCAGATATGTTCGGCAGCCTGCCAGAGCAACTGCCATTCAGCCTCTTCCATCACCCGTCTCTGAAGGGTCTGGGGAGTATCGTCGTCCCTGACCGCCACAGCCTTCTGCATCAGTATCCTTCCTCCATCGGGAATGTCGTTGACATAGTGCACGGTAGCTCCGGTGACCTTCACCCCATAGGCAAGGGCCGCCTGATGCACTTTGATCCCGTAATATCCTTTTCCACAAAAGCTGGGGATAAGCGAGGGGTGGACATTGATGATCCTCTCAGGGTACCGTGCGATAAAGGAAGGGCTCAGGAGAGTGAGGAAACCAGCCAGGATAATCAAATCAGGCTGGCCTATCGCCTCCAGGAGCAAGTGCTCGAAGGTTTCCAGCCTCTTCCCCTTGCGCTCCACCGTTGCAATCTCAATATGGGCATCCCGGGCCCGGACAAGGGCATAGGCATCCTTCTGGTCACTGATGACTTTCACGATACGGCCACTATGAAGACGACCATCAGCCTGAGCATCGAGCAAAGCCTGCAGATTCGTGCCACCCCCGCTGACCAGGACAACGATGCTCTTCAGCATAGACTGACACCCTTCTCTCCATCCTCGATATGGCCGATCACATAGGACCCCTCGACCACTGACAACGCAGTGGAAATTGAGGCGTTGTCGATCACCAGGATCATCCCGACACCCATATTGAAGGTATTGAACATGTCACGCTTGTCGATGTTACCTTCAGAAGCGATCAGGGCGAACACAGGAGGGGTCCTGATGAGCTTCTCCTCTATGACAATCCTCTTGCCCTCAGGAAGGCACCGCGGCATGTTCTCAAAGAAACCGCCACCTGTGATATGGGACGCACCCTTGATGGTGACTTTCCCTTCCAGACGGGCAAGGGCATCGACATAGATGACCGTGGGCTCAAGCAGGACATCCCCGAGGGTCCTGCCCTCCAGGACCTCGTAGTGTTTCTTCAGGGAGGAAGCATCCTCATCCAGATGAAACACCTTGCGCACCAGAGAGAATCCATTGGAATGCACCCCGCTGGAAGGAAGGGCGATGATCGCATCCCCGCTGGCGATGGCCGTCCTGTCAAAGAGTTTCTCCTTGTCCACGATGCCCACGCTGAAACCTGCCAGGTCGTATTCGTCCTCAGGATAGAAACCAGGCATCTCCGCGGTCTCGCCTCCGATGAGGGCGCACCCGGCCTGGCGGCAACCTGCCGCGACTCCCTTGACGATGTCCTCGACCTTGGAGGGAACCAGCTTGCCCAAGGCGATATAGTCCAGGAAGAACAGAGGCTTGGCGCCACAGCAGATGACATCGTTGACACACATCGCCACACAGTCGATGCCGACCGTGTCATGCTTGTCCATCAGAAAGGCTATCTTGAGCTTGGTGCCCACCCCGTCGGTGCCGCTGACCAGCACAGGATGCTTGATACTGCCATCCAGCTCGAACAAACCGGAGAAATCCCCAAGATCGGAAAGGCAGCCCTTGATGGATGTGCTTTGCACATGTTTCTTGATCAGATCAACAGCCTTGTAACCGGCTGTGATATCCACTCCGCTCTTCTTATAGCTGTCACTATGACTTTCATTGTTCATCACTGGCTCCTTGCACATATCGGTCTTTCTCATGTGTCTCGGGACGGCGCACCGGATATTCCCCGCTAAAGCAGGCGGTGCAAAATCCTCCACACAGTTCATGGTCACATAACTTGGTCACATTTTCCACAGAAAGGAATCCAAGGGAATCCACATCAAGCATCTCCCTCATCTGGACATCGGTGTATTTGTAGGCGAACAGATCCTCGGAGGAATCGATATCCGTCCCGAAGAAACAAGGATAGAGGAATTTCGGAGCTGAGGAACGGAAATGGACCTCCTTGGCCCCAGCCTCCCTGAGCAACCTGACAATCCTCCGGCTGGTGGTCCCGCGTACGATGGAATCGTCTATCAGGATGACCCTCTTGTCCTTTACTGTGGAGGAGACCGGATTGAGCTTGATCCTCACCAAGTCCTCCCGGTTGCTCTGCCCCGGCTGGATGAAAGTCCGTCCGATGTACTTGTTCTTGATAAACCCGATCCCATAGGGAATCCCCGACTGCCGGCTGTAGCCGATGGCGCTGTCGATACCGCTATCGGGCACCCCGATTACCACATCGGCCTGGGCAGGATGCTCCAAGGCCAGAAAGGCGCCGGCCCGCAGCCGGGCATTATGCACCGAGATGGTATCGATCGTGCTGTCAGGGCGGGCAAAATAGATAAGCTCGAACACACACAGGGCCTTCTTCTCTTTATTGCAATAGGTCCTGATGCTCTCAAGCCTTCCCTCCTTGACAGTCACAATCTCCCCGGGCTCGACATCCCTCACGAACTTGGCGCCAATGGCGGCAAGAGCGCAATCCTCGGAGGCGAACACATATCCTCCATCCTTGAGAAGGCCGATGCAAAGAGGGCGGAACCCCCAGGGATCACGGACAGCAAGCAACAGGTCCCGGGTCATGAGAATCAGCGAATAGGCCCCTTCTATCTGGGCCATGGTCTTCTCCACAGCCTCCTCCATGGAGGGACAGGACAACCGGTTACGGGTGATCATGTAGGCGATGACCTCGCTGTCGCTGGTGGTATGGAATATGCAACCTTC
>JBAXZS010000049.1:0-12899 GCA_041670175.1 Sphaerochaetaceae bacterium
CTCAAAATCCTTTACCTTTGGTTTGTGGAATTCAGCTTCGAGTATTCCACTGATGATACCCACCCCTATTGTGGGATTGAGACTGGTGAAAGGAGAGGCAACCATGCTGACAAGGATGTTTAATGGATGTGCCCAGGATACTATGGCGAATATCCCTGTGAAAACTGCATTGACCGCGACCCAATAACCAAACATCTTGATTCCTTGGTCCCATCCCGCATTGATAAAACCAAAGGCGATAAGGGCGATGATTGCTGCAGGAATAAGGAAAGTGAAGAATTTGCCAACACCTGAGGGGGGGGGAACGACCGCGATATCACTCAAGTCCGTGCTGATTTTCCCTTCTTCCAAAAGTTGCAGGGTCTTGATGATTCCTTCCTGATGTCCGGCACCAATGACTGCCAGCAGGCAATTTCCTTTGCTTTGATAAATGCTGGTCGCCAGATATCGGTCTCTCTCATCTATCAATACGGTCTTGACCGCAGGAAGCTCCTTGGCCATCTCGGACATGAGGTTTTGCATGACGTCAGCTTTTTTAAGTTCTTCCAGTTCCTCTGGCTTAATCTCTTCCTTGCTGAACACTGAGGAGATAAGACTGCCGATGAGTTTTGCCTTGTTCCAAAGGTTTGATTTTCGCCAAGCTCTTTTTAGGGTTACTTGTATCTCCCTGTCACAGAGAGAAAAGGGGATATCCTTTTCCTTTGCCACCTGGGCGGCGCTAAGGATTTCTTGGCCTGGAGCCGAACCGGTCTGGTCTCCCATTCTTTTCTGAAAGGAGGCAAGGGCCATGTTGGCTATCATCAGGAACCCCTTGTTTTCCTTAAACACTTTCTTGATGTCCATATCGGACCATTTGCTCTCGTCTGTTTTGCTTTTGAATCGGCCATCGTCCAATTCCAAGCAAATTCTGTCAGGGTGCTCGCCGTCAATGGTCTTGCGAACATCATCAACACTTTCCTTGGATACGTGTGCGGTTCCGACAAGGGTTATCTTTCTTCCGTCATTAAAAGTCAGGCGATGTATGTTCTCGCCAAGTTTTTCATTAATCATTATGCATTGATGATACCTAACAGTTACTCGATTGACAAGAAGAACTAGTTTTCTTACAGTTCTTTCGTGAATACTTTCCTTTATCTCATAAAGATTTTCGGCATGCTGGCCTTGGGCATGTTGTTTTCAAAAATAATCGGGCCGGAGAAGTTCCGCAGACAGACAAGCTTTCTGCAAATGCTTTTAGTGTGTTTCTTGTTGTTTTTCATGGGGGTGAATACTGGTTCCCTCACAGGTGTGCTGGATAAGTTGGGAACCATTGGAAGCACAGCCTTGCTTTGTACCCTCTTTGCAGTATTAGGGACCATTGTTGTTTCATTTTTTGCCTCATTGTTGTTCTCCAAACGCAAAGAGAGACCCTTATCAATAGATATCGCTAAACGGAAAGAAGGAAGCACTCTTAGACTTGTATATGATATTTTGAAGGAACCCTTGTTCTTTGTCGGGATTGTGGCACTTGGTATGACTCTACGTTTGACGACCAACTTGTTTTGCTGGTTTCAAAGCTCCTACGTGACAATCCTTCTCATGGGTATGGTGTTCTTTGTGGGAATGGGAATGGAACAGCAACAAGTAGGGTTCAAGCAGATAATGGCTCACAAGGAATTGGTCCTGCTTCCTCTCTATACCATAGGGGGAAGTTTTCTCGGGTCTCTTTTCATTCCCCTCTGTACTGGTTTCACTCTTAAAGAGGCTTTGGGGATGACCAGCGGTTTTGGGTGGTATTCTTTGTCTGGAGTCCTTATTTCCGATTTAGGGTATCCTTTATTGGGATCAATTTCGTTCTTGAGTAATCTGCTCAGGGAGACTTTCTCCTTCTTCCTTATTCCCTTGTTTGGGCGTATGGGAAAACGGTATTACTACAGTGCGGTCTGCACTGCGGGAGCAACCAGCATGGATGTGACCTTGGCTCTTCTTGTCTCCAATTTCGGTTCTGAGACTATCGTGAGCAATATCTACCATGGGGTCGTCATGTCCCTTGTTGTTCCTTTGCTGATACCTTTGTTCTTCACCTAGGAGCGCCAGATTAGTTGGATGACTAATTCCATTGCATTCTCTTTGATCATTCTGATATACAGGTTGTTTTTGCTTTGGGAAGCGATATAACAGGAAAGTTCCGCCTCTATCTCCCCCTCGTTGGGGATTGTTTGCAATTGTACAAGCTGGTAGTCCCCTTGAGATATGATAAAATCATGAGGCTTGTCCTTTTGTGGCAGGAGCTTTTTCACCAAAATCCTATCTTCCTCATCCGAGGGGTTTTGATATCCACATTGCAAAGGTTTCAACCTTGGGTCCACCACCAGACAGGCTTCAGACCCTGTTTGTGCATTCTCAATGAACGAAAGCACTGCCAGATATGCTTCTGGCAACTTTGTCTCGGAGAGTCCCAGGCTGATATATGGAATTTGCTGAAACAAATGAAGTATCATGGTTCCAACATAATGAAAATTCTTGGCAAAGTACAGTCTTTTTCTTATACGATAACTTACCGTCGTAATGCTCGGATGATAACCTTGCATTGCAATGTTCATGACCAGATTTGTGTGAGTGCCCCTTATTTTACCTCAAAGAGGGAGATTGAGCAGGTTGTGCTGAGGTATGCTGTGAGGCTGAAAGAAAAACAGGCAAAAGCCAGAAGCTGGGAAGCCGGGGTATGTCTTTATATTGCAGGAGACAAAGTGAGCTTGCAGTTTTCCGAGGTGAAAGACGTGACATACAAGGATGGAAATCTTTACTTGCCTCGTGAAAAGTGTATTGATGAATACCATGTTTATAAAATGGTACGTGAATTCTATCGTGGTCTGACTATGGAAAGAGTCACTCCTCTGATTAAATCCTGGTGCAGACGGCTCAATCTTGTGGTGTACAAGGTGAGCATCCACGATAGCCATCGGGTTTGGGCCAGTTGCTCAAGGGTAGGGAATCTTAATTTCTCTCTTCGTTGCGGGGCTTTGGACGATGAGGATTTATCCTATTTGGTACTTCATGAATTGGATCACAGGGTGAACTTCAATCATGGACCCGCCTTTCACTCCTACTTGGATGAGCATATGCCCCAGTGGCGGCAATGCGAGAAGCATTTGAAGCTTATGCAACCACTTTGTGATATTTCCTATTGTCACAACGGCTGAATTGGGTCACCATTAATCTATGGATTTTCAAGTTTTGATTCTCCGGCTTTCTCCTTTCAGGGATATTGTAAAATCAACACCCCATCAATTCCTTTATGGTGAATGTGCCCGTCTTTTACCTGACAGCCAGATTGATTTCGCCTTTTTACCTATGGAACGGGAACGGAAGAAAGAAGGTCTTGAATTGGTTGGGATTAGGAGCCATCGCAGGGCCGCTGATTTCGATTTGATACTTATTTCCAATAGTTATGCTGTTGAACTGATCAACCTTCCCTATATGCTGAGGCTTGCCAACATTCCTTATAGTACAGACGAAAGGGTCCTCCAACACACGAAACCTCTTTTGGTGATGGGAGGATCCAATGCCTTGGCAAGCCAAGGTATTCTTTATGCCTCCGACAATGCTCTGGTGGATGCTCTTTATTTGGGAGAAGGGGAGAATAACACAACAGCCTTGGTGAAGGCCCTGATGGACATTCCTTTGGAGGGAAGGAGGGCAAAACTCATTGGATTACAAGGAGTGATTCCAGGCCTGAAAGTGTTTGGAGCACCTTGGCAGAAAATTATTAAGGCCATTTATGCGGATACCGAGGTGGAACTTCTTGCAACAAGTAAACAAGCCTTGTTCGATAGCAGCGAGGCGACCACCGCAAGGTTGCAGATTGCCTATGGATGTCCAGGTTTTTGTACGTTCTGCTTCGAAGGCTGGGAACGGAAGCCTTATAGGGAAGTCCCTTTTGAGGCGTTGTTACGAGCTGCTCATTCACTTCGCAAAGAGACAGGAGCCGATACGCTTGAAATAACAGCATTCAACTTTAATACCCATACAGAGGTGGTTCGTCTAATCAAGGAACTTAACAGGTTGTTCTTCAGAGTGAACTTCATGAGTCAAAGAGCGGACATCCTGGCAAGGAATCCCTCCTTGGTCCATTACGAGGTCTCTTCGGACAAAAGACAATATACCATAGGGGTGGAAGGTATCAGCCAGAAGATGCGTTCCTATTTTCATAAGGACTTGGACAAGGCCACCCTCTTGCATGTTATCAAACTGTTGTTGGCGGAGCAAATTCGAGAGATAAAACTGTTTTTTATTCTTTCCGGATTGGAAACTGATAATGATATCTTGGATTTTAAGGGTCTTCTGGATTCCATAGAGAAAATGAAGATACAAAGCAATCGAGGAGTGAGGATTCTTTGTTCATTTGGTTTGTTGGTTCGTATGCCTTTCACCCCTTTGCGATATGAGAGATTGCTTCTGACCGAACAAGAATGGGAGGACGTTGTGTCGAAGGTCAGGCAGACGGTCCAAAGTAGTGGCTATGAATTCAGGCTCACCTATCCTTATGAGGAGTATTTTCTATCTCAGGCATTAGTGATGACAAACCAGTTTATCGCACCTACTTTGGAGAAGATGGCACGAAAAGGTCTCGTGTACGACCAGTCCCTACCTTCTGGTGCATGGAAGTTCTTCTGTACTGAAGTGAAGTGGAATTCTTCCTTCATCAAGGAGAAGACAGAAGACTATCCCTTTGCCTATGATTTCGTTGATTGTCGTATTCCTTCCTCTTTTCTTTACCAAAGATTTCTTTCCGCCAAGGCAGGCTTGGAGGCAGGATCATGTTTAGGTGATGTCTGCAAGGGCTGTTCGTCCTGCAACAGGGAGCAAAGGTCCTTTCTTGCTAACCATACCATTAGTATGCCGACTCAAAGGGATTGTGAGGAAATCTCCCTTATTATGAAGGAAAAGGCCCAGGCAAGACCTTTGTTTATCAAAGTGGACATCCCCAAGGAGTATGCAGGTGCGCGAAGGGAGACGAAAGCCGCTTTTATAATTAAACAATTGGTGAACAAGATTGAAGCAGGTACTGAAGCTGTCATGACGGTTCGAGATGTCTTGTTTGATGGGGATTCCTTCGAAGGGAAGATGATTTCCTGGTATGGACAGAGTGTTTATGCGGTCTATCCTTTCTCCAATGGGCAACGTGATTCTTTGGCTTGTGCCCTTTCGCAAAACGGGTATCTTGTCGGGCAAGAGCCTTTATCCATCAAAAAGATAGGGATACGGATTGAAAATGCTTTGGTTCAGGACGGCCAGCAACTGGAAAAGATCGCTTCACAGTTGCTGAAAGACATGTATATGCCATATATCCTTTCGAGAAAAGGAGCTGTCACCAATTTCACCATAGTCCCGAAAGCATTAAAGAAACATGTGGTACAATCCTGCAAAATAATGGATAAAATGATATTATTGGAATGTCAGTCAAAATTTGACTTATCCTCAATAAGGGACAAGGGATATATCGCGCAGCTTCTTATTGAGTAGGAAGGAGAACTCTATGGAACCGGATTTGTTATGTGAGGGAGTGTACAGGGTCTCTGCCAAGATCGGCAACAGAGATTTATTTGAGGGTATCTGGCCTATCCCCAACGGGGTCATGCTTAATTCATATGTCCTTAAAGGGAAGAATATGAATGTGCTTGTTGATCTGGTTAAGGATTGGGATGGTGCCTATGACGCTATTGAGGCTCAGATGTCTGTTCTCAATCTGAAAATCAATGATATTGATGTATTGGTGATTAATCATATGGAACCTGACCATACTGGTACCCTTGCTTCTTTTGTAGAGAAAAATCCCGATGTGAAAATCTATTGTTCAGAAAAGGCGGTCCCTCTTATCAGAACCTTCTATGGGGTAACCAAAAATGTCCATGCCATCACCGATGGTGAGAAGCTGGATATCGGAGAGAAGACCCTTCAGTTTTTTCTCACCCCAAATATTCATTGGCCAGAAACCATGATGACTTATGATATCGAGGATCACATCCTGTTCAGTTGTGATGCTTTTGGAGCCTATGGTAGATATGATCACTGTTTTGAAGATGAGCTTACCTCAGAACAAAGAGCCTCTCTGCATACTGAGACAGAGCGATATTATGCCAACATTGTTTCCTCTTTCAGTTCCTTTGCACAACGTGGCATTAAGAAATTGCTTGATGCGAATTTGGGGATTAAGATCATCGCTCCAAGTCATGGTGTCGTCTGGCGTAAGAATCCAATGGAAGCGATTAATTGGCTTTTGAAACTTGCCAGCTATAGCGCAGGTCCTCAGGAAAAAGAGATTACCTTGGTGTGGTCGAGCATGTATGGCAATACCAAGGCTCTTGTGGATGTTATCACGAAAGCTATTGAAAGCGAAGGGGTGAAACTGTATGTCCTGCAAGTACCTCAGACCCACGAGTCTTTTGTCCTGGAGAAAGCCTGGCGTTCTTCCGCTCTTATCTTTGGTATGCCTACCTATGAATACAAGATGTTTCCTCCTATGTATCATGTGCTGGATATCCTGGAGCGCAGCCATGTCACGGGCCGTAAGGTTATGCGGTTTGGTTCGTTTGGTTGGTCGGGTGGTGCTCAGAAGCAATTTGATGAATTTGTGACTTCCATGAAACTTGAGAATATAGGGGCTGTGGAATATCAGGGTTATCCCACAGATGCTGATAAGAAGAAGGCTTATGATATGGCAAAAGCCCTGGCCAGAGAGGTAAGACTGGCTTAGGCGGATAGATAAGCTTTGGGATATGCTGTCTCAAGAGGGTATAAAACTTTTGAGGCAGTTTTTTTATGAAGTAAAATACTTTAAATAATCATTGACAGCTGATTTTTACAGATGTAACATACTAGTATACTAGTAATTTGAAAGTTATTTTTACATTACTTTCACTAATGGAGGAAGAAAATGAAAAAAATGAATAAGGTGGTGTTTGTACTTGTTCTTTCAGCGCTTGTCCTCTCTCCTGTGTTTGCTCAGGGTGAAAAAGAGAAAGCCTCTGCGAGTAACAATACGTATCGTTTAAAACTCTCAACAGTACTTACTGATACTGATCCAATCGTGGTTGGCATGCAGTCGATGGCAAAGAATGTTGCCTCTGCGACCAACGGAGCGGTTTCTATTGAGGTTTATCCTTCCAGTCAGCTTGGGGATACTGCTGATGTGTTGGAGCAGGCAAAGAGTGGTGCAAACGTCGGTGTCATCATCGATACAGGCATGCTTGCCGATTATGTACATGATATGGCAATTTACTCAGGCCCATATGTATTCAATAGTCTCGCAAACGCAAGAAAGTTCATCGAGACAGATACCTTTCGGGCTTGGGATACCGAGCTTGCTACCCATGGCCTTCGTGATCTTGGTTGCAACTGGTACCAAGGTGCCAGAAATTTCTGGACTAACAAGAAAGTCACGACTCCGGCTGACCTGAAAGGCCTGAGAGTAAGGACCATGGGTTCATCAGTTGCCCAGGAGAGCATGAAAGCCCTCGGAGCGACTCCAACTTCTCTTGCCTGGTCTGAGGCCTATAGTGGCTTGCAAAGCAAGGTTATCGACTCTGTTGAAGCCCAGACAACCGCTGTTTATGGCTCTTCCCTCTATGAAGTGACAAAGTATTGCGCAAAAACTGAACATTTTTTCCTGTATACAGGATTGGTAATCAGTGAGAAATGGTATCAGACACTTCCTGTCGAATATCAGAAAATTGTCATGGCTGAGGCTATCAAAGCAGGTGATTATGCGACGGAATTGACACTCAAGAAGGAAAAAGAATTTAACGAAGAGATGGCAAAGAAAGGCATAGTTTTTGTAGAAGTTGATAAAAAACCATTTATTGAAGCTTCTGCTTCGGTATATGAAAAAATGGGTTGGTCTTCCTTGAAAAAGCAGATTGATGCCCAGCTTGGTCAATAAGATTTATGTTTCTTGAGATGGCGGGCACAATCTTGCCCGCCTGTTTCTCAGTTCTATCTTAAGAGGATTTTAAATGCTAAAAAAGATTAATGGGGTCATCGGGAAGATGGAATATAACGTGGGGACGGTAATGCTTATTGGGATAGTTGTCCTTGTATTTGCCTCTGCGCTTCTTCGTGTTTTCGATCATCCCATCGTATGGAGTGTGGATGCTTCCCAGTTGTTGTTTGTATGGATTAGCATGTTTGGTGCTGATTTGGCACTAAAGAAGAAAGCACATATGGGTGTTGATCTTCTAGTTAAGAAATTTCCACAGCGGGTACAGAGCTTGATTGCGTTTGTAGGATATCTTCTTTGTGCTGGTTTTTGTTGTTTTATGACATATTGGGGCATTATTCTTTGTGTCCAGAATTACCTGAGAAAATACCAGACATTAAAAATTAGCTACAGTTTTGCAACTGCAGCCGTGCCTGTCGTTTCGATATTTCTTTTGCTTACCATCATTGAACAGGTTTTGGATTTGGTTAAGCATTGGGATAAAAAGGAAGGAGAGGCGTAATATGGGGATGGTTGCTATTCTTTTTTTTGTATTCTTGGCATTCAATGTACCTTTGGCTTTTACCATCGGTATTGCTTCTTTGGCATTTTTCCTCGTTACCCCAGATGTTTCGTGGATTATCCCCGTACAGAAAATGGTCGCCAGTACCCAGAGTTTCCCTCTGTTGGCCGTTCCTTTCTTTGTTCTTGCGGGTAATCTGATGAACGAGACTGGTATTACCAAACGCCTTATCAAATTTGCGACAGTCCTTACCGGACATCTTGCGGGTGGCCTTGCATTGGTCTCGTGTGTTCTTTCAACTCTTATGGGAGGGATTTCTGGTTCTGCTTGTGCTGATGCCGCTATGGAAACAAGAATTCTTGGACCGGCGATGTTGGATCGTGGTTATTCAAAGGGATATGCCTGTTCTGTTAATTCAATTACTTCATTGATAACTGCCACAATCCCTCCTGGTGTCGGCCTGATTCTCTATGGAGTGACAGGAGAGGTCTCGATTGGGAAACTGTTTCTTGCAGGAATTATTCCAGGATGTATCATGTGTGCGATTCTCATGGTTACTTCCTGGGGTATCGCAAAAAAGCGTAACTATCCTGTGGAGAATGAAAACCCCCCTAAGGCGAGTGAGGTCTGGCAATCTTTGAAAGAGAGTATTTGGGCACTTCTCTTCCCTTTAATTCTTATTGTTGGCATTCGTTTTGGTTTGTTCACCGCTTCAGAAGCTGGCGCTTTTGCAGTTGTGTATGCTTTTATAATTGGTAAGTTTGTATATAAAGAATTGACGTGGAAGGGGCTCTGGGAAGTTACCAAGACCACTTTGGGTGATAATGGGGTCATTCTTTTTATCATTATGACCAGTGCAATTCTCGGATATGGCATAATATATGACAAGGTGCCACAAACAATGGCCTTGGTCATTTCAGGTATCAGTGATAACAAGTACATCATTATGCTTATCGTATGCGGCTTTGTATTTATCGCTGGAATGTTTATGGAAGGGACTGTGAACACCTTGCTTCTTACTCCTATTTTCCTTCCTATACTTAAAGGACTTGGAGTGGATCCTGTACATTTTGGTATTGTGTTCATGACTACAGTCACTTTGGGTGGCATGACACCTCCTGTTGGAACCGCAATGTATTCTTCTTGTGCAATTTTAAAGTGTCCTATTGATGAATATACTAAGGAATGTATTCCTTTTTTTGCAGTTATCCTTCTTGAGATAGTACTTCTAATTTTCTGCCCATTTATTTTCATGTGGCTTCCCAATCTGGTATTCGGTTAAAGGTCGCATCATGAAAATGATTCTTCGTTGGTTCCCCTATGGGGATGATAGTGTGACGCTTTCTCAAATTCGGCAGATTCCCGGAGTCAGCGGTGTCGCTACTTGTCTGCCCAAGATACCTGTGGGCGAGGTCTGGCCAAAGGACGAGGTAATTGCGCTTCGCGATACCATAGCAGCTTTTGGTCTTGAGATGGAAGTGATTGAGAGTGTGAATATCCATGAGGATATTAAGAAAGGGCTGGCTTCTCGTGACAAGTATATTGATGCTTATATCAAGACGCTCTCGTCCTTGCACGAAGCTGGGGTAAAATGTCTTTGTTATAACTTTATGCCAGTAATGGATTGGATTCGTAGTGATCTTGCTTCTCCTCTTTCAGACGGAAGTTTTTCAATGAGTTATCGCGATGAAGAGGTAGTGAAGATGAATCCCCGTTCAATTTCTGAAAGCATGGGAGGAAAATCTCGAGGATACAGTCTTCCTGGGTGGGAAAAAGAACGGATTGAGCAGATGGCTCAGGACATTGAGTTTTACCAAGACTTTTCCGAAGCGGAATACTGGAAGAATCTCAAGTACTTTCTCGATGCAGTGGTCCCGTATGCTGAGAAATTTGATATCAAACTTGCAATTCATCCTGATGATCCCCCTTGGCCCTTATTTGGTCTTCCAAAAGTTATTACCAACAAGGAAAATATCCGCACCTTTCTTTCCTTGTTTGAAAGCCCAAACAATTCATTGACATTTTGTACAGGAAGTCTTGGAAGCAATCTTCAGAATGACCTTGTGGCGATGGCACGGGAGTTTGCCTCAGAAGGAAAAATTGGATTTGCCCATTTAAGAAATGTGAAACACCAAGGAGAAAAAGATTTCTCGGAATGTGCCCATCTTTCCTCCTGTGGGGACTTTGATATGTTTGAGATTGTGCGTGCCCTTTATGAAAATGGATTCGACGGATATATCCGGCCGGATCATGGAAGGATGATCTGGGGGGAGGAAGCCCGTCCTGGGTACGGATTATATGATCGGGCATTGGGTACCCAGTATCTTCTTGGCATTTGGGAATCCCTTGCAAAAATAGGAAGAAACAATGCAGAATAAATGCATGTCATTGCAAATTTTGGAACGTGATAGTAAAGAGACAGCGCGGGATTATGCATTTAGGACGTTACGATATAACATTGTGACATTAACGCTTGTTCCTGGTAGCATGTTAAGTGAGAACGAGATTGCAAGTGAGCTTGGACTTTCCCGTACCCCTGTACGAGAAGCACTTATTGACCTTTCCCGTGCTCTCATTGTAGATATTATCCCCCAGTGTGGAAGCCGGATATCTTTAATTGATTATAAACTGGTTGAAGAATCGTGCTTTTTACGTCGGGTGCTGGAGAATGCGATAGTTGATTATGCAGCATCCATCGCCTCTACCTTGGATTTTTCAAAGCTTGAGGAAAACTTGCATCTTCAATCCTTTTATTTGGAGAATCCCAAGGATAATATGCTTTTGAAGCTTGATAATGAATTTCACGAACTTTTATTTTCTGTCTGTGACAAGAGCGTTTGCTACGATTGGCTTAAAAAAGGCCTTACCGTACATTTTGATCGGGTTCGATCGATGAGCTTGATGACTGTGAAAGACATTAAAATCGTCGAAGATCATAAAGCCATCCTTTCTGCAATAAAAGCAGGAAATTCCCAAGAAGCGGTGAATCTTATGACGAAACACCTCTCTCGATACAAAATCGACGAGGTGGCTATTCGTGCCCAGTATCCGGGGTATTTCAAGGATTGATTAGCAGGCGCTCTTGATGAAGGCCTGCCACAAGGCGAACATGCTGGAGGAGGCCATCATCATGGCCTCAGGATGCCATTGTATTCCCATAAGAAAAGGGCCTTCAGTACTTTCAATTGCCTCAATTCCTCCATCATAGGCACAACTGGCAACTTTGCGTAAACCCTCTCCCAATTCATGTATTTGCTGATGATGCAGGCTATTCACATTTATTTTATCACAACCGAAAATTTCCTTAAGTCTTGAAGTGCTCTCAATGATTACCTCATGACAGGGCTCACAGGCATTCTCATAATGGTTATGGATAAAACTATCCTTGCTCCGTAGTTTGTAATCCTGGAACAAAGAACCGCCACATGCCACGTTGATAATCTGGCACCCCTTGCATATTCCCAGGATTGGTTTTCCTTTCTCTCTTGCTTCTTTTATCAAGGCAAGTTGGAAAACGTCAGTAAGGGTATCATATGGACCGCAGAGGGCATCTTGTTCCTGATGATACAAAGAAGGGGTGATGTCAGGACCTCCGGGGATAAGCAATGCATCAGCATTTGCAAGCTGGTAGGGAACAAGGGAAAGATCACTGACAACAGGAAGCATTATAGGAACACCCCCAGCCTTGACAATACTGGAGGTGTAGGCGTAATTAGTGGAATCCCGTTTCCAACCTTTGAAGGGGGTGTTCTCAGGAGCGTTGCCTAACGTTCCCGAGATGGCTATCACTGGTCTTTTCATTCGATTATTGAGAGCAAGTGTTTGGTGAAACCCAACATACGCTCACAGGAAGAGATACAAAGATGCTCATCCACCGAATGGATGTCATGCATCTGAGGACCGAATGAAACACTATCCATACCCTCGATCTTGCTATTAATAATGCCGCATTCCAAACCAGCATGGATGGCGGTGATTTCCATTTTCTTTCCCGTATACTCCTCATAGGCCTTTGCGCAGAAACCAGCCAAAGGTGATTTGGGATTGGGAGTCCAGGAAGGATATGCTCCTACATAACTGACACTCATACCGCAACTTCTGAGAGCTTCCCCCATCATTTTGGCAACCAAATCCCTGGCTGAGGGTACAGAACTCCGATGGCTGGTAGTGATTAGGAACTGGCCTTTCTCTATTGTCGCAATAGCAAGGTTAGAGGAGGTCTCCACTATACCTGTGATGGTCTGGCTCATTGAATAGACACCATGGGGTGCAATAAAAAGAGAACGGATAAATGATTCGCTCTGCTTTGCGGATGCCGCTTCTTTTACAACTTTGCATGTTTCCAGACTTATCTTGATGTTACTGTCATTCAAGGCATACTCATTCTTCACCTTTTGGGAAAGCTCTCTAAGGATATCC
>JBAXZS010000050.1:0-12699 GCA_041670175.1 Sphaerochaetaceae bacterium
AAATTCAACATCAAATTGGGATTATCCAACTCTCTTATTGGTCTTATTCTTCCTCTTGCAGCCTTTAATATTCCATTTTGGACATTGATCTATCGTTCTTTCTTCCAGACCCTGCCTAAAGATCTTGGAGATGCGGCTCGTATTGATGGAGCTGGACATGCGGCCACCTTGTTCAGAATAATGCTTCCTCTTGCAGCCCCGGCGACGGTCCTTGCGGTATTGTTGGTGTTTATTGCGGCTTGGAGCGATTATTTCCTTTCGTTGATCATGCTCAACGACCAGAGACTTTTCACCATGCAACTGAGGGTCTCGCAGTTTCTTAACTCCTACGGGACCGACAGGATGCCCCGTTATGCCGCGGCTGCCTTGATATCCATGGCTCCTACAATCTTGCTTTACGTGCTGGGACATAAGTGGATCATCCGAGGGACTCTTGCAGGGGCCTTGAAGGAATGAGCAGTGGCTTTGAGATTCGAAATCCAATACTTCCCGGGTTTCATCCAGATCCAAGTATTTGCAGGAGAGGAGAGGATTATTTTCTGATTACCTCGACCTTTGAGTTTTTTCCGGGAATACCAATCTACAGGAGCAAGGATCTTGTTTCCTGGGAGTTGATAGGACAGGTGGTGACCCGAAGGCACCAATTTGAGTATTCACTTATGGAGGCGTCCAGAGGATTGTTCGCCCCGACCATCAGGTATCATGATTCTCGTTTTTATGTCACTGTCACCGATGTCACACAAAAGGGGAATTGCCTTTTGTCTGCGGAAGATCCCCGGGGTCCCTGGTCGGATCCTGTTTGCCTTGACCAGGAGGGGATTGACCCCTCTTTGTTTTTCGATGAGGATGGCAGGGCATACCTTGCCACCAATGCCTCCGTGCAGGGGATTTTAGGTATCGCTCTGTCTGAAATTGAGATATCCACAGGAAAAAGACTTTCTCCTGTCCGGCATATCTGCCCGGGGAGCGGGGGAAGATTTCCCGAGGCTCCCCGTATTTTTCATATTCATGGCATATATTATCTTCTGCTTTCGGAAGGAGGGACTGAATATGGCCATATGGTGACGCTCTTTAGAAGTAATGCTGTCTGGGGTCCTTATGAAGGCTGTCCTTCCAATCCAATATTGTCGAGTCGGGATGATTCTTCCCGTATTTTACAATGTACAGGTCATGCTGATATTGTTTCTGATGCCCAAGACAATTGGTGGGCGGTCTTTCTTGCCACAAGGTCCTTGCCCGGGGTCCTGCTTCATAATCTAGGGCGTGAGACCTGCCTTTCCCCTGTTGTGTGGGATAAGGGTTGGTTTTATATCAAAAAACCAGAATTGGGCAACCCCGGCAGGCAGTGGAAAATGGAAAAGTTGCTTCTTCCCCAAAAATCCGGTTCACCTTTTGTAGATCAATGGTTACATATCCGCATCCCTGAGGAGACCGCGATTCAAAATGATCCTCAGGGCCGTTGGTTGCAACTGACAGGCAAAGGGGTGGGGTTGTCCGATGCGTTGGGTGCTCCTGCCTTTTGTGGATGGAGGCAAAGCGAGCACCGTTGCAGGTTTTTCGCAAGGGTTGACAAGTTTGAGGTTCCTTCCTGTTTTGGACTGAGCGCGTATTATAACAATCAATACCACTACAGCATATGTGTCACTGCCAGCGGGCAAGGGATGAAAATATCCTTGGTGCATGTGCTGCATGGAATCACCTATCTGGTATCCGTCAAGGAAGTGCCCTGCATTGCAAAGGGTCTTGCTTTGAAGATTGAGGCGGATGATGCATGGTATCGGTTCTTGTACTGTCTTGAAGGAAAAGGATGGGAGGAGATTGGGAGGGGAAGGGTGGCGGGCCTTTGCTCCGAGGGAACTCTCTCCATGACATTTACCGGCACCCTGCTAGGAGTTTATTCAGAGAGAGGCGTGGTCCGTTTCTCCACTCTCTTGTATGCATCGTTTGCCTGAGCAAGAATCCTAGAGGGTTCTCAATATTTCCCGCACTGCTTTCTCATGCTCGGGGAGCATCTCAAGGCATGTATTGCATGCGGCTTCGAGTGATAGCTCATCGCCCTCGGCGTATGGTTTACGGACGAGATTTTCAAAGGTATTCTCCAATTCCCTTGCCATGCTGGCTACCTTTTCCTTTGCTTGCGGTGAGGCTGCCTTGATTTGCTCTGTCAGGACAATATGTTGTTTAGAGAAGGCATATGACTGACCGATATCCGCAAACGGGCTTGAGGCAAAGGCCTTGTTTGAGAGAGTGAAAGGGATAAAGGGATGGTAGATGGGCAAGGGTGAGCCGGTGAGCCATACCAAGGAGGATTTTCCTTGGTTCTCGACAATCATCGAGGAAGTGGTTTGCGAACGTACCAAGCCTTTTGCATCAAGGCAGATAGACTGCATTGAATGTTCAAGATTGCCCGCTGTCCCCCTGTTGGAAATGAGGATGTCCCTAAGGGCGGTCCATGTTGCCTTTGCTTGCATGAGCTTGGAAGTGGTAAAATGTTGGCGCTGGTTTCCCTTGGTAAACAGGAGATGCAAGGGACTTGCATGTCTACGGGAGAAATCCGGATGTGATTTTCCTGTTTTTTCATCTGCATTCTGGTACTCGGTTCCGATGGTATACCCATTGGAAATGGATGCAAAGGAATCCACTTTCTTAAGAGCCCACTTCTGTGCGGCAGTCTCCAGGATATAGGCTTCTTTTCCATCTTGGATCAAAAAGGAATTATGATAGCTCAGATGGCCTGAATAGCTGGCATTCCCTCCTTGCCCGTATTGGGTGATGAGGTGAGTGATGACTGAGACCGCATCCTTGGCGGTGGCGCTGTTATGGAGGGCAAGACGGAGGATATCCATACCCAGCAAGCCATTTTTATCAACCGGGGAGGTGGAGAATACGGCCTCGTTTCCTATGGCTACTCCCTGTTCATTGACACCCATCTCGGCACCCCATATCCAGGAGGGGTTGCTGATGAGCGCCCTATAAGGAAAGGAGTATTCCCGTGCTGCCTTTTGAAGAAAGCCATACTGTCCCTTGTCATAGGAAGCCCTATGCTCAGGATGGACCGGCTTGGTAAGACCTTCCGTCCCTTCGCAGTACAGTAATAGTTGAGGTTCTCCAGGATCCCGGTCCGAGTTTTTTGCAAAGAAACGCTTGTTTCCTTCTGCTTTTACCATTGTGTCGCACATACTTGCCTCGTAGTAGCCACAATTCATACTAATGTAGGAGTGCTCGGGCTGCAAGCAGATTCACCCTTATTTGAAAGGAAGCAAGGGAAATCATAACGGGAGGACATGGCTTATTTGTTCTGTTGCCTATGAATACTCGTATAGGGATTGTTTTATGAGTATTGTGATAGGGTGCGGAAGCTACACTGTGAAGACCTCCTTGGCATAGAATTACTTGGGGAATAGAGGATTCCCTTTAAGGACCCTGCCCACACAGGGGATGCATAGGTTGTGGCTTTATCCTGGACGGCAATGATTTCACAGTTTCTGAAAAGAAACAGGGACTTGGCAAAGACATTGTGGTTGCTGCGTCCCTATCAGCAAGAATAATCGTTTGTGGACAAATTGCCAGATTCGATAAAAGACACGAAAAGAATAGTATTGTATGATTACTCTCATGTATGACGTAATTATCATCGGAAGTGGCGCAAGCGGGTTGTTCCTTGCAGCGAATCTTCCGGGTATGAAGGTTCTGGTGCTGGAGAAGAATGAGAGGCCGGGCAAGAAGATTCTCCTTACCGGGGGTGGTATGTGCAACCTTACCAACTGCGATGATATCCCTACGTTCCTGTCTCATTTCAAGGATAAAAGACAAAGCAATTTTCTTAAGCCGGCTTTGATGAATTTCTCGACCGAGCAGGCAAGGAGATGGTTTGAGGCGCATGGCCTTGCCCTGTTGGTCAGGGATGACGGGAAAGTCTTTCCCGAATCACTCCATGCCCAATCAGTGATAGACACCCTGCTGTCCCAGGCAAGGGATTCAGGTGTTGTTTTCCTTTATTCCCAAAAAGTAACTTTTCTGGCAAAGGATTCCGGTTGCTTTTCCGTCTCGACTGACAAGGAGACCTACCATGCGGTTGCGGTAGTCCTGGCGACGGGAGGAATGAGCTATCCCGCCACCGGTTCAACCGGAGATGGGTATGTCCTTGCCAAAGGGCTGGGGCATTCTCTTGTTCCTCCAACACCGGCGCTTGTCGGGGTATCCGTTCAGGATTATCCATTTGCAGGGCTTGCAGGAAACTCAATTCGTCAGTCACTTGTCGATTTTTCTCATAAGGACGAATCCAAACGGTATCTCAAGGCCAAAGGGGACCTTCTTTTTACCCACGACGGGCTTTCCGGGCCGGTTGTGTTGAACAATGCACGATATATCAAGAAAGGAGATGTCCTCTCTGTCTCGCTGGTTTCCACCGAGAACAAAGAGACTGCCAGGCAGGAGATCCTTTCCTTGTTTCAGGACAGTCCGAAGAAGAGGGCCTATACCCTTATCAAGGGGCTCGGGCTATTCTCAAACCTTGCAGAGAGAATTCTTGCAGGGCAGGCAATCAGCAAGGAAGAGACCTGTGCGAACCTGAGCAAGGAACAAAGGAAAAACCTTGTCTCAGCTCTTTTGGACTACCATTTTGTTGTCTCGGAAAAGAAATCCTTTTCCTCTGCGATGGTAACAGCGGGAGGCCTTTTTCTGGATCAGTTCGACCGTAAGACCCTGGAGTCCCGTCTGGTTCCCGGTTTCTTCGCCACAGGGGAGGTATTGGATGTAGATGGTGATACAGGAGGTTACAACCTGCAATCTGCGTTCTCAACGGCCATGCTTGTTGCAAGGGCGTTGCTAAGCAAAAGGGCATAGAGACAGGAATTTTCTCCATAATGAGAATTCATTGATTGAATTCTTGGTCGAAACCTTAGTAAACAAGTCCATGCATACTGACTTATTGGCAGATATACCGATTCGAGTATTCAGCGATAAGATTAAGTTTAAGAATCATGATGTTTCCCCTGACCAGCAACTCAACAAATGAAGAAAAATGCTTCAATTTCGAGAAATCAGATTATGGATTTGACAGAATAAGGGTTAAAAAACTATTTTCAAGGTTTATAAGCGAGAACCCCAAAAAAACTAAGAGAGAACTGGTTGCGCAAATCTTGGCATTAGCACATTGAAACACTGAAAAGTAATGGATTGCTACTCGAAAGGATTACTTGTACCAAAGGACACTGGGAGGTGTTGGATGATTTATTTGTATTATTTGCTTATTAGTATAGTCTTATATCCTACCAATCACTTCTTCTCTACAGTCGAAAACCTCTTTCTGTCTAGATAGAAGTCTAGTGCATAAGCATTATGCAGGTATTTTACTTGAAGATAATGCTATATAGAAGAATATTCTGTTAACTTCCTTTTTCTTTGATCTGTACATTTATTTCTCATATTATGAGTTATAATATTGTTGGTGAGTAAACGGCTTCTGCTAAAAATACTCAGGATTGTCTCTGGAGGAAGTATTGAACACCGTGAGAATATTGATTGTTGATGATAATGAAAAGTTTCGAGAAAGCCTTTCGAGAAGCTTGCACATGCGGAAATACGAATGTTTTACCGCTTCGTGTTCTTCACAAGCATTAACCGTGTTGAATGATAATTTGGTACAAGTAATTCTTCTTGATCTTCGGTTAGGACAAGAGGATGGTATCCAGGTTTCGAAAAGACTGATGGAAATTAAACCTAAGATTCCTATTATCATGCTTACTGGATACGCTACAATCGAATCTGCTGTAGAAGTGATGAAAAACGGGGTTGTTGATTACATCCAAAAACCCATTGATATGCAGAAACTTATCAAGACAATCAACAATGTAATCACTGTATCAGAAAATAGCAGAGATGATCTTGCATGTTCTTCCTTGGATACCTGTTTTCTTGAAACTTACAATGAGAAGATGAGACGTTGTCTTCATCTTGCAAGACAACTTGCAGATTCAAAAATTCCCATCCTTATTCAAGGTGAAAGTGGGACAGGAAAAGAGGTCATTGCGGAATATATTCATCAGAATTCCAAGCGGAATACATTGGTGATGCAGAAATCGAACTGTGCTGCATTCACTGAGTCTTTATTGGATAATGAACTTTTTGGACATGAAAAGGGTGCTTATACAGGGGCGACTGAGCAGTACAAGGGTGTTTTTGTCCGTTCAGATAAGAGTTCTCTTTTTCTTGACGAAATAGGTGATATGCCTTTGGCTTTGCAAGCAAAAATTCTTCGAGCGATTCAGAATCAGGAAATTCAACCGATTGGAAGTGAAAAAACCATTCATGTTGACGTGAGGTTTTTATCTGCAACAAACAAAAACCTCAGTACAATGATTGAAGAAGGAAAATTCCGTAAGGATCTCTATTACCGGTTAAATGCAGGTTCTATTGAACTTCCTCCACTCAGGGAGAGGAAAGAAGATATTCTTCCCATGGTTTCCTTCTTTATTCAGAGATTTTCAAAAAAGGTAGGAGAAAAGCAAATACTGTCAAAAAATGTTGAAGACTTGTTCCTTAAGTATCCATGGCCGGGAAATATCCGTGAATTGATGAATGTCATTCAATATGCTTGCTTGGTCGCCACCGGCAACGAGATTTTTCTGGTTGATTTGCCTTCCTCCTTTATTAATAATCTTCAAAAGAATGGGATTGTTGATGAGGAAGCATCTGAAAGGGAAGTTCAGTCACTGGAAGAGGGAGAAGCCAATCTTATTAGGAATACGTTAAAACGGTTCAATAATAACAAAAAAGAAGCTGCAGAGGTATTAAGAATCAGTCGTTCGACTCTATACAGTAAAATTAAAAAATTTTCTTTAGATGAAGGACTCGAACAAGATGAATAGCCTCATTGAACTGAATGATGTTTCCGTTACCTTTGGAAACTTGACTGCGGTAAAGCATGTCAGCTTTTCCATGAAAGAGGGGGAGATTAGGGCCCTAACAGGAGAAAGCGGTTCAGGAAAATCAACCCTTGCCAAAATTCTTGCTGGTTTGATCAATGTGCAAGAGGGGCAGGTATTCATTCATGGGAAAAAAGTATTTGCCAACCCAAAGATGTTTGTAAAGGAACATGTGGAATATGTACCCCGAAAAGGTGTTCTTGTAAACCATTTTTCAATTGCAAAGAATTTTTATCTATTCAGTCAGACTATTAGAAATGGATTTTTTTATGACAAGACTAAGGAAAGAAAGAAAATACAAGATTTTTTTGATTATTGGAATATTGATTTAGATTCCCGTGAGCGGATAGGGAATTTATATCTTTCTGATCAAGTGTTGGTGAGTATATTGCAACGCATTTACCGTAATCCTGAACTTCTTATTCTCGATGAATCATTAGACAGTCTTTCCCAGTCTTCTTTTGAGAAGGTTTTGCGAATCATTAATGCGAAGCATGCTTTGGGAATGGCTTGCCTGATTATCAGTCACGATATAGAAAACACGAGGAACATCGCGGAAACAATCTCCATAATGAGGAAAGGAGAGATTCTCTTTACCGAAAGTGTTAAGGATATTGATACCTTCAATATCATTAAACTGACCTATGCGAATTTTCGGCTGAATGAGGAGAAGTCCAACGCTCGAGACTTCTATCAATTATTGAGATATAATGAGGCTATCTTGGAGTCTCTTCCTGTCAATGTTCTTATTTTGGACAAAGATAGAAAGGTTAAGTTGATTAACAACTCTGCGGTTGATTTTTTTCATGTTGATAAAGAAACCATGATAGGCTCTGATTTTTCGTTTCTTTTGTCGTCTCGGAATGAGGTGGTGATTGATACTATTTCTGACGCTTTGATGAAAGAGGAAAAATTGAACATCCTCAACCAGATACTCCATATTGGTGACTCAATCAGGAATGTGAATGTGACATTATATCCAATTAAAGAAGGTGGCTTGGTCATTGGAGAAATGGTAATTTTCTTTGATACCACCGAAACCGCTCAATTGAGAGAGAAGATTTCTTATATTGATAAGATGTCTTCTATTAACATATTATCTGCTGGAGTTGCCCATGAAATAAACAACCCATTGGGGATCATCAATAATTGCTTGGATTACCTCTCCTCAGAATTGAAAGATAAAGACCAAAAAGAAATTATTCAGGAAGTTGAGGATGAAATACTTTCAATTTCCCGAATTATTTCCAGTTTAATTTCCTATTCTTCCCCAAACGTCAATACCAGCATTCGGTTCGATGTAGGAACGATCATTGAAGAAGTATGTATTTTCTTCAAGTATTATGGCAAAGAAAAAGGAGTGAAAATTAACTTGGAAGAAGTTCCAAAAAAAGTATTTGCTTTTGCCAAAGTGAGTGAGATTAAACAGATTCTTCTGAATATATTGAAGAATGCGGTTGAAGCGATGAAGAACGGAGGGAACATTTGGCTTAAATTGGAGATTTCTGCAGATAAAAAGAACGTCATTATTAGAATTCGTGATGATGGACCTGGATTGATGCTTGAACATGTCAATGATGTTTTCTTGCCCTTTTATTCAACAAAAGCAGGAGAGAATATCGGATTGGGATTGTATATCTGCCACAACTTAGCAAAAAGTAATCATGGGGACATACAAGTTGAGAATGTGCTTCCTCACGGATGTCTTTTCTCATTGCAAATCCCTAGGGATACTGCTTAGCATGGCAAGCCGAGATTTACTGTTGAGAGATATAAATCGAGATACTTCAATGTTAATGGTTTATAGAGCTTACTAACATCGCTTTCTGGTTTAATTGTTACTTGTTTTTCTTTTAGTTCTTTTACTCCGGGAAGGGTAAGAATCGTATCAAGAGGATATTGGGAAAGCATCGATATCAGGCCGTCTCCAAACGAGGCATCAACACTTGAATTGCAACGCAGGATTTTTCCTGTGATGTTTGCGATGACCTGCATTACCGAACTATTATTGGACAGTCCACCACTGCAACTAATCACCTCTATTTTTTCTCCTGCCTGTTCGATTAATGTGTCAAGAAGAAAAATTTCATATCCTAACGCCTCACGGGAAGCAAGAAAGAATGTATCTCTTGTAGTTTCGCCATTGATACCCCAGATTACTCCTACCGCATTAGGATTATCAAAAGGAGTCCTTGCACCATCAATATAGGGTTGCATGAGCAGTTTAGAAGGCAACGGACTTACTCCTTTTGTATCCAGGTAACCCTTAAAATCAAAGTAGGAATCGATTTTGGCAAGAAAACGAACTCCTGAAGAGGTCGCAGCCCCTAGACGATATGTATTTTCCAACAATGAATAACCGGAAATAAATCCCTTAACCTTTTTGAGAGAGTCCATAGTATGGAGTAAACTGATTGTTGAACCAAAAACACAAATAGTATCACCCGGGAAGATACTTCCTACCGACATGGCCTCCGCATTCACATCACAGGCGCCGGTAAAGACTGTTGTTCCTTGAGTCAGGCCCGTTTCATTCGCTCCCTGTTCTGTGATTGATCCCAGTTTTTCCAATGGCCATTTCAAGCAAGGGATCTTAGCGGAATCTATTTGGAACTTGGTACAAATGTCTAGGGGTATTGATTTAGTCTGAGAATCCACCAACCTTGTCGCAGCGGCTGAAGGAAAATCCCATGCACGAACGCCCGTAAGTTTTGCCGTAAGAAAGTTATTGCTTTCCACAAATGAAGTAGTTTGTGCGTAAACATTGGGAAGGTTTTCCTTTAGCCAAAGAATTTTGGGAAGAACTGAATGCGTAGTAAACTGTCCGCCTAGTCTATCAATTAGTTCATTTTCATCATAACTGATGTTCATACGTTTTATTTGATTGACGGCACGAGTATCAATTCCATAAAGAATGGCATTGTAAGTGGGATTCAAACAATCATCGACAGGGACAAAAGAACCACAGATGGAACTGATACATACCGATTGTACCCAGGGAAGAAATTGCTTGAATTCTTGACAGATTTGTAAAAAACCTTTCCACCAACTCTCGATGGGATCAACCTCAAAGAATCCTTCGGCAGGATTGATTAGTATATTTTTTACCATAGCTTTCTGGATAATGAATCCTTGTTCATCCAGGATGGTCGCTTTCGTTGAACTTGTCCCAACATCTATGCCAAGATAATATTTTTTCATTGTTCTTTTTCCAACAGAAAGCTTCCTTGTTACAGGAAGCTTTCTAATATTTGTTAATTTACAAGTGTCGTTTTTGTCTCCAGCGGAGCATCCACATACAAGATATGTGAACCTGCCGCATCTTCAGGGGAGACACCGGAAGCGATTTTTTCAATAATCTCACTAGCGGTATTTGCCATTTCTTCGAAAGGTTGGGCAACGGTTGCGGCCATCGTTCCATTCTCAATCCTGCGGAAGGTTTCCTCATTACCATCGACACCTACAACCAGTGCTTTTTTGTAACCTTGGGCCTGGAGAACATCAGCACAAGAATAGGCAAGCTGATCAAAAGCGCACCATACGCCATCGATTTTATCACCATACTTGGTTGCAAAAGTCTCCATTGCAGAAGTTGTGTCATCCATGAATCGAGCAGTGGCTGCTACGGAATATTCGTCCAATAATTTGATTTCTGGGTATTCAGGAAGAATAGCGTCAAATACTTCCCCACGTTTTCTGCATCCAGCATTCTTCACGAATTTTATTGCAACGATATTTCCTTTCCCTCCAAGAGAGTCAAAAAGATATGAGGTTACTTTTGCACCCATCACGAAGTCATTTGCGGTAATATCAGTGAGCACGCCATCAACATAACCTGAAGCAATGGTAATTACAGGAATCCCTGCTTTATTGGCTGCAGAGATTGAGGGTTTAATTTCAGATGGATGTCCCATGGCCAAGACAATAGCATCTACTTTCATCTGTACTAAATTGTCCATTTGTGTCGCTTGGGTTTCAATAGAGCCCTGGGAATTCAGGATTGTAAGGTTCCATCCCTTTTCTTTGCCAATTTTTTCAAATTGCTTAGATACTCTTGCCTGGCTCTCTGCAGAGAGATTTGTGGCGATGAACCCGACTTTTAATGTTTTCTGAGCAGGTTCACTGGTTTTTGTTTGTTCAATGGCTTTCACTTCCGTGGTTGCCGGTGCATTTGCTACTGTTTTCGTGTTGCTTTTTGATTTTCCATCGTCGACTGTACAAGACAGCAACAATGCAAAACAAGCAAGAAGCACAAAACCCATTCGTAATTCTTTTTTCATTTTACACCTCCAAGTGTTTTGTTTTATTCAATATCAGTTTTTTGCAAGTTTCTTTGCCTGACTTGAGGCGATGGAAACAGAAAGAATGATAATGATTCCTTTGATTATGTCTTGCATGAAATATTGAGCACCTGCGAGAGTCATCCCGTTGTTTAGTACTCCAATCATCAATGCTCCGATAAACGTTCCGATAGGGCTTGCCAAACCAATGCTCAATACTGTGGTACCTAAAAGGGAAGCGGCAAAGGTATCCATCATGTAGCCCGAAGCTGCCTCGGGGTTTGCCGCCCCAAGTTTGGATGTGAGCAGTATTCCGGTGAAACTTGCAGCCACGCCACAAATGATTAAGGCGAGAATCTTGTACGCATCGGTGTTTACACCAGAGAGTTTTGTTGCTTCCTGATTTGCTCCTGTAGCCTGAAGATAGATTCCCGTTTTTGTCTTATTGATAAGAATATGAGCTACAACCACGGTGATAATCATTATAAGAATCAAAGAGGGAATACCTAGAAAATATCCTCTTCCTAACATAAGGAAAGATGCAGGCATCTCTCCATAGAAGGAGACTCCTCCAGTAATCCAGTACGTTAATCCTGTAGCAAGAATACTCATAGCCAATGTGGTGATTAAGGAAGAGATTCCCACTTTTGTTACCAATAATCCGCTGGCCAACCCAAAAGCAAAACCTACCAGCAAAGGTACAATTATGGCAACTATGGTCGGTTTGCCGGCAAGAATCAATCCTCCAGAAATGATTCCTGACAAACAGGCGATATTTGCAAATGAAAGATCCAGTTCGTCAACAATCAAGCACATGGTGAATCCCTCTGCGATGACTGTCAGAAGAGCAATTTGCTTGAGGATATTTGCAAGATTTTTGAGTGCTACAAAGCCATCAATAAATAGGGAAAAACCAATGATAATCAATCCCAAGGTTATCATTGTTCCATATTTAGTGATAACTTTTGTAAATTTCTGTTTATTCATTTTTCAACTCCAATCATTTTAGTCAGGATGTCATTCGCAACAAACGGAGATTTAAATTCGCTCGTTATTTTATGTTCACACATTACATAGATTCTGTCTGCGATTTCAGTCAATTCTCTTAAATCAGAACTGATGAATATAACCCCGGCACCATTTTTTGCGAAGTTTCCCAACATCTTGTAGATTTCAGATTTTGTTTCAACATCGATGCCTTGTGTTGGCTCATCGAAAATCCAAACCTTTGCTCCAGCTCCCAGCCACTTTCCGATGGCAACTTTCTGTTGATTCCCTCCAGAGAGAGTCCTCACCAGTTGTTCATTGGAAGAAGCGATAATAGAAAGTCTGGAGACTATGTCTTGAGAGAACCTGTCAATTTTCTTCTTATTGACAAATCCTCTTGTTGAGAGGGTGTTCATGTTGGGGAGAATTATATTCTCCTTAATGCTCATGCCTATAATGACACCTTGGCCTCTTCGATCCTCTGGAATCATTACGAGCCCTTTCTT
>JBAXZS010000051.1:0-12609 GCA_041670175.1 Sphaerochaetaceae bacterium
AACTGGTGGAGGAGAAAAGCAGGTACCAGCATTCCTGCAAGAAATAATAATAACAATTTAAGTTTAATATTCCCAATAAGGAATATTATATTGTAACTCAATAGTTAGGACAAAAAGACCAATCCACAAGGAAAGAAGGATTACTCATTGTGGTTCATGCATTTTTTTATCTCAGAATAAGAAAACCCCTTTCTTTGGAGCTTGAGGATTATTTTTTGGGGATCCGTCGTGGTCTTCGAGACCTGCAGGTATGCCTGCCTGACATATTGTCCGGGATTCTCTTCAAAAGCATTCTCAATGGCATCCTGGGCATTCTGCCTTGACACACCTTTGGACAAGAGCCTTTGCATCAGCAATACCTTGCCTTCAGGGTTTTTCCTTTGCCTTGAATGTATCAAGGCCTCGCAATAGCGTTTTTCATCCAGGGAACCATCACTCTGCAACTGCCTTACAGTATTGGTGATCTCTTCCATGGAGAACCCTTTCGCCTGCAGTTTCCGCGTAAGCTCCAAGGCCGTATGCTCCCGTATGGAAAGAAACAGCAAGGCCTTGTCAACACAATCGCTTTGTCTTTTTAACTGAAGGACCTGTTGATATTGTTCCTCATCAAGTTCCTGTCCTTCCGCAAGATCCCACTTGACTAATTGGGAATTAGAAATAAAAAAAGGAGAATCCTCCTTGCTGATGATAAACACACCATTGGGGGAGGATCCTCTCTTGATAGTTGCGAAAGCCACAGCCTAACGCTTGCTGAACTGGAACTTACGACGTGCACCCCTCTGGCCGTATTTCTTTCTTTCGACCATACGGGAATCACGGGTCATGAATCCCTTGGCATGAAGAGCCGGCTTGTTGGCGGCATCCTCAGAAACCAAGGCTCTTGCGATACCATGACGGCAAGCACCAGCCTGACCGGCAGGCCCCCCCCCCACGACATTAATCAAAATGTCATACTTGGTAAGAGAATCAGTCACTTCCAGCGGTTGCTTGACAATGAATACAAACAAATCATTTCTGAAATATTCATCCACTGAGCGGCCGTTCACGACAATTTTCCCATCACCCTCACGTAAGTACACGCGGGCGATAGCGGTCTTACGTCTTCCGACGCCCAGACCAAGATTTTCAACTTTCTTAATTTCTTTCTTCGCTGCCATATTGCTTACGCTCCTACTTGACTTCGATTACTTCGGGCTTCTGTGCCATGTGAGGGTGATTGGCTCCCGCATACACTTTCACATTCTTCATCAGCCTGCGTCCAAGCCTGTTGTTGGAAAGCATGCCTTTGACGGCTACTTCCATCGGATATACAGGATTGCGTTTCAGAGTGGTCGTATAATTCTCCGCTCTCAAGCCACCAATATACAGCGAATGTGTATAATATATTTTGTCATGGGCCTTGTTACCGCTCAAGACAGCCTTCTCAGCATTGATGATGATCACATAATCACCAATTTCCTGGTGGGGAACATATTCCGGCTTATGCTTGCCACGGACAAGACTGGCGGCCAAAACAGCTACCTTTCCCAGTTCCTTTCCCTCTGCATCGATCACATACCATTTTCTTTCGATCTGTGATTGTTTTACAAAAATAGTGTTCATTTCTGCACCCTAATCCCTCGACAGGGAAACCCTGTTGCTAATATTCGAACCTCAATGCTTTCAGGCAACGCCCGTGCAAAGAAGCTTTGCTTACGGTTCCTTCAAACTGAATGGTCAAATTCCAAGCACCTTCACCAATGAGCAAATCGGCGAAAGCCAACCGAATCAAAACCAATCCCGAGAACCAGACTCACCTCATACCGCTGACAATCCCCAAGTCTCTTGACTCCCTGGGAAAGGAATGGATCGGGAAGAGCTTGTGCCCCACCAAAACCCAGGAAAAGCGCATGGTATGGAACCCGATTAACGGAAACACCAATCAGAAGTCACCATAATCTCAGAAAAAATAAAACAATTGCCCGTAAAAGGCGCAACGCACCGTATTGTATAGTGTTCGATGGATGTATGTCCAGTAGCCACATCGATTAATTACTGTCGATTTTTTCCAATTGCGCATATTTGCTGATAAAAGTGGCTGTCCTTCCTACGTCAAAATGCACCTCAACAGCCTCAGGTCCACCGGATCTCCTCACCTTGACCACTTCTCCAGGGCCATATTTCTCACTAAGCACCCTGTCACCAATGGAAAAGATGGCGTCCTTTGTGGAATTTTCCTTATGAGTCTCCTTGAATTCAAAAGTCTTTGCCTCGGTTCCAAAACCTTTATGGAGCAGGGGATTGGAGTAAAGATGGGTGGTACGGGGTTGCGTTCCATCCCCCGTGGAGGGACGGTGGGCACGCCTTTCCCCCAGCATGCTCATCCCGTGATACCCAGAATCATCAAACATCGCCGCAGGCTTCAGCTTGTATATGGTCACCAGACCTTCTTCTATCTCCTTGAGAAACCTGCTGGGCTCATTACATCGTATGTTTCCATAGAGTCGTCTTACTTCCGCAGAGGTAAGGACCAGACGTTTTCTCGCCCGGGTGACCGCAACATAAAAAAGGCGCCTTTCCTCTTCAATGTCTTCCTCACTCTCACTCAGGGAACTGGGAAACAGCCCTTCCTCCAGACCAACCACATAGACATTGTCATACTCAAGACCCTTGGTGTTGTGCATGGTGATCAGGGTGACCCCGGGCTTGTCCGCAGGGTCATACTGGCCTACCGTGGTGGAATCAAGGGCAAGCTGTTCCAGGAACTGGCTGAGCGCCTCACGATCCTCCCCGTATTTGGAAGCCTGGCTTACCAAGGTGTCGAAATCTGCGGTACGAGAACCCTCCTGCCTGGTTCTTCCTTCCTTCTTGTCCAGCTGGGTGTAGTACTCAACAAGCCCACTCTCACTGAACAGCAGCCCAAGGGTCTCGGTCATCTTGTTTTCCTCGAGTAGCTTCGAGCACCTCTCATAAAGAGAAAGGAACCTATCGGCCCCCATGCGTGCCCCGCTTGAAAGAGACGCATCCCTCAAGGCAGCGAAGTAATCGCCTCCATTGTCCTGGGCCTGCTTCATGATGCTTTCCATGGCATTCTTGCCAATACCCTTGGAGGGCTTGTTCACCATCCTGGTAAAGCTCACCACATCATGATGATTGCAAAGCAGATACATCATCGACAGGCCATCCTTGACCTGCTCCCGATCATAGAATTTCAAGGCTCCGACCACTTTGTAAGGAATCCTAAATTGAGGCTCTGTGAAGGCATTCTCAAAAGCACCACTCTGGGCGTTGGTCCTGAAAAGAACCGCAGTGTTGTCATAATTACCGTCGATTTTGATCATCTGGGCGACTTTCATCGCCTCGGCCCGCTCGTCCTTCACAAAATAAAGCCCGGGTTTTTCCCCTTCAGGATTATCTGTCCAAAGTTTCTTCAAGTCCCCGCCAGTATGGTTGTTCTTGATCACGCTGTTTGCAAGACTGAGTATCGAGGGTGTGCTGCGGTAGTTTTGCTCAAGCTTGATGACACGGGCATTGGCGAAGACAGAGGGAAAGGACATGATGTTCTTTATCTCAGCACCCCGGAAACTATAAATGCTTTGGTCGTCATCGCCGACCACGCAGACAAGGGAATCAGGACCGACAAGTTTCCTCAGCAAGTTGAACTGGCACATATTGGAGTCCTGATACTCATCAACCAGAATCATCTTAAAACGATTATGTGCCCATTGGGCGACAGAGGGGGTATCAAGAAGGTTGCTCGCCAGTCCGATCAGGTCAGCGAAATCAACACAACCGGTGGCGCGTAATTCTCGTTCATACGACTCGAACACCTTGGGAAAGGAGCTATCGTATCCCAAGTCAGGGGAAAGAGGGGTCAGCCCCTTATCCTTGCAATAGCCGATTTTTTTATAGATGGCACGAATTTCCTTCACCTCGTAATTGGGAAGGCACTTGCCAAGGAGAGCTACGCTATCATCGTCATCATAGATGGTAAAGTCTTTCGAGAGTCCCGCTTCGTCACTGAAACGACGGAGGACCCACGCTCCAAAACTATGAAAGGTCCTCACCACACAATCTTGCGTATCAGGCCTGTCAGGAAGCATGCTGACCAAGCGATCTCGCATCTCGTTGGCGGCCTTGTTCGTGAAGGTCACTGCAAGAATCCTGTACGGGTCAAGTCCCAGTTCCTCTATCGCAAAAGCTATCTTGGTAGTGATGACCCGGGTCTTCCCGGAACCAGCGCCTGCAAGCACCAATAATGGCCTAGAATTCTCCAAAACTGCTTCTTTTTGCTCTTTGTTCAAACTTTCAAGCAACTGATCAATAACTGCCATTGCCATCTACTCCACTACCACCGCTTCCAGGTCCAGACCTTTCACACTCTTTATTCCACATTTGTATACAGTCCCTGGCCTGAGGTCGTGCCCCATCACCACAGTCAGCCCGTCGACATCCGGTGCCTGGCTGTAAATCCTTCCGATGGCCAGATCTTCTCCTATGACCTGCTCTTCAATAAGCACGTCATAGGTATTGCCGACAAAACGCTGCAATCTTTCTTCCGTGATGGGACCCTGAAGGTTCTCCAGCTCGTTCTTGTACCTTTTCGCCCGTCTCTGAGCTTTCTCATGTTCGGCTTCATCACGCATACCATAAGCCTTGGTGCCTTCCTCACGACTGTAAACGAACACCCCCATCCAGTCGAACCTTGCCTTCCGCAGGAATTCCTTGAGAATCTTAAAACTGCCGGGTTCCTCCCCAGGGAATCCCACCATGATGGTGGTACGGATCATTGCATCAGGTAATGTGGTCCTGATGTCATTGATTAACTTCAGATAGATATCAGGATTCCCAAAGCGGCCCATAAGCTTGAGCACCTCAGGAGCCGCATGCTGCAGGGGAATATCAAAATAGGGAATGAGTTTCGAATTATCCTTGACAAACTGAGGCAACCAGTCCGGGAAGAAATCAGGATGTATGTAGAGCATCCTCAATCTGAAATCACCGTCAAGTTTGACAAGGTGTTCCAGCAATTCCCTAAGGTGGCTTCTCCCATCCCAGTCAAGGCCATACGCCGCCAGATCCTGGGCGACCACATTTATTTCACAAACCCCGTTGCGTATAAGCTCCCTTGCATCCTGGACGACCATATCCATGGGACGAGAACGCAATTCTCCCCGGATCAGGGGAATCGCACAATACGAGCACCAATGGTTGCAGCCCTCGCTAATCTTGAGAAAGGCACTTCCTGGAAAATTGAGCAGTTCTTTTCGTTGATATGCCTCGTTGTCAGGATCGGGATACTCAGGTAGCCTCTCAATCCTTTTGCCCTGGAGCACCTCGGTGACAACCTGCGTAATCTCCTTGAGGTCCCTGTTCCCGAAGATGGCAGCAGCTTCCGGCAATTCCTGGTGCAAGGTGTCGCCATAACGTTGTGCAAGGCATCCACTGAGAATAATCTTCGCCTTGGGATTGGCCTTATGCAAGGAGAAAAAAGCAGAGATGCTTTGTTCACGGGCACTCTCGATGAACCCGCAGGTATTCACAATGATCACATCAGCCGCTGAGACATCCTCCGTATGGCTATGCCCGGCATCGGACAATTGTTTGAGCATGACCTCTGCATCCACCTGGTTCTTGGCACAGCCAAGACTTTCAATATATACCTTCATCGCCCGATTCCTCTCCTTGCCGACAAACATACTTCAAATAAGCTTCACAATACAAGATGAATACACATTATTTCATTTATGAATATGGAATTAAAAATTGTTCTATCATTTATTGCATAATAACCTTTCTTGTTATACTATTTAGAACAATGTTTTTCTAGAGACATTTGGTTCTCTTTATAACATGTAAAAAATGGTTTTACGAGGTTGCGATGGCAAAATATATCGTCAAACGAGTCATTGGCATGATTCCTACCCTGTTTGTTATCATCACGCTTAGTTTTTTCATCGTACGAGTTGCTCCCGGCGGACCTTTTGCCACGGAACGGAAAATGCCGGAAGTGATTCAAAAGAACATAGAAGCGAAATACCACTTGGACGAACCGCTAATCAAACAATACGGACGGTATTTGTTCAACGTGTGCCGGGGGGACTTGGGACCTTCCTACAAGTACAAGGACCATGATGTGAATTATTACATCTTCACCAGTCTTCCCAATTCCATGGTGCTGGGAACCATCGCAATGGTCATCGCATTGCTTTTCGGTATCCTTGCAGGTGTTCTTGCCGCCGTATACCAAAACACCTGGGTGGACTACCTGAGCATGGGCCTTGCCGTGTTTGGCATATCCATACCGCTTTTTGTCATAGCACCTGTCATGCAGCTCGCCTTTGCCATGAAACTCAAATGGTTTCCTACAAGCGGCTGGTATTCGACAGGAGAGGGATGGACAACCGTTGTTCTCCCCGCGCTCGCCCTTTCGTTTGAATACTTTGCAAATATTGCCCGTCTTACCCGCTCCTCCATGCTGGAGACCTTGCGTAGTGACTATATCCGTACCGCAAAAGCAAAGGGAATGAAGAACAGCCAGATTATCTTCAAACACGCGATGAAGGGAGCGATGCTCCCCATTGTCAGTTTCCTCGGACCAGCCTTCGCAGGCATCATCACCGGTTCAATTGTTGTCGAACAGATATTCCGTGTCCCTGGCCTTGGGAAATTCTTTGTTCAAAGTTCTTTCAACAGAGACTACACCTTGATTGTCGGTGTGGTCATCGTCTATTCGGTCATCTTGGTTATTATGAATTTGATTGTAGATATTGTCTATGCACAACTTGACCCACGTATCACCTATAAATAGGAGGGAGACTATGGCAGTAGAAAAAGAACAGGCCCTCAATGAGTTTGATCAGGTGGTGGAAGGCAATAGCCTTGGTAAGGACGCTTGGAAACGATTACGAAAAAACAAGATGGCTGTTCTGGGGATGGTTATCGTCATCATCTACGCACTTCTTTCTTCCTTCGCCTCTTTTCTTCCTCTTCATCCCTACGATGAGATCATTCTTGACCACCAGCAGCTACCTCCTTCCTTCACGAAGACCGCAGGAGACCTGATGATGAAATCCAAGCTGCAGGATGTTTACTTCAAGGCTTGGAAAAATGGAGAGTTGAAGGTCTCCGATGAGCAGTCCCAGCAGGTTAAGGACTGGATTGCAAATAACCAGATCAACGCCGTATGGAATTTTGTATACAACGAAGGGGAGACCCAGCGTGCCGCAGGTACTTATTCCTTCAACACGAACGATAAGAAGGCCCTTGATCGTCTGCAGAAGAAAATCGACACCGAGTTATTAGTGACCATCAGAAAGATTTACTTCACCGATACGAATGGCAAGAGAGTCAATATGCAGAAGATGGGGTATGAAGAGTTGCTGCCCATCTACGCCCGGATGACCAACACTGACATCCAGACCTTGAGAGACCAGGCTTCCCATGAGGTAAAGAACAAAATCCTCAATGATATCAAGGGCAAGGACAACACCCTAAGCGAGGAAGAGGCTTTGGCCAACATGGAGATAGAGCTTAAGACCATGGGCGAGAAAGGTTTCAATGCTATCGCCAAAGAGAATCTCTATGGAAAGGTCCTTACCCAAGTGAAGCAGGAAGCTGAGAAACAACTGGACAGCCAGGTCAGCGAGGGAAGCCTCACCTTGCCTCTGAAGAGAATCATCCAGATCAGTGATACCATAACAGCACAAATTGAAGCTTCTAAGAAACATAGCAGAAAGTATTTTCTGGGAACCGACTACAGTGGACGCGATATTCTCTCCCGTATCATCTATGGTGGACAGGTATCCATCGCCATTGGCGTCGTGGGGACCCTGACCTCCGTGATCATAGGAATCCTTGTCGGCGCCTTGGCAGGATACCTCGGAGGCAAGGTCGATTACATACTGATGCGCATCGTTGATGTCATGTATGGTCTGCCTTACATGTTGCTGGTTATCATCTGCATGGCCATTTTCGGCAGGAACATCCTCAACTTGTTCATCGCCCTTGCCTTGGTAAGCTGGCTGACCATAGCCCGTATGGTGCGTGGCCAGATAATGAGTTTGAAGAATAGTGAATTTGTCGAGGCAGCCCGTTCCATGGGAGCCTCCACCTGGAGGATCATCTTCAGGCATATGGTTCCAAACTCGCTCTCAATCATCATCGTGTATTCCACCTTGCGTGTCCCGGCCTTCATCATGCAGGAATCCTTCCTGTCCTTCCTTGGCCTGGGAGTGCAGGCTCCCTATGCTTCCTGGGGCTCCCTGGTCGGGGATGCCGTTGATGGCATGACATTGTATCCCTGGAGACTTATCTTCCCTGCATTGGCCATGACAATCTTCCTATTTGCCATGAACTTCTTCGGTGATGGTCTTCGCGATGCCTTCGACCCTCAATCGAAGAATCAGCTGTAGGAGAAAGAAAATGAGTTTAAGTCCGAATGCAAAAGTTGTCCTTGATGTACGAGACCTGAAGACCTACTTCAAGACCGATGCAGGAGTAGTGAAGGCCGTCGACGGGGTTTCCTTCACAATCCATGAGAACGAGACGCTGGGGATTGTAGGAGAGTCCGGTTGCGGCAAGAGTGTCACCAATCTGAGCATCATGCGACTCATCAGCGACCCTCCGGGGAAGACCGTGGGAGGACAGGTCCTTTTTGAGGACAAGGACATCCTCAAGCTTCCTGAAAGCGAGATGCGAAACATCAGGGGCAACAAGGTCAGCATGATCTTTCAGGACCCGATGACCAGTCTCAATCCGTTTTTGAGAATTTCCACCCAGATGATCGAGACAATCAGATTGCACGAGAAGGATATCAGCAAGGATGAGGCCCTGAAACGTTCCATCGAGATGCTTAAATTGGTTGGTATTCCCAGTGCGGAAAAACGAATCTTCTGCTATCCGCATCAATTCTCAGGGGGGATGCGCCAGCGTGTCATGATCGCCATGGCACTTTCATGCAAGGCGGAGGTCCTCATAGCCGACGAACCGACCACGGCCCTGGACGTGACCATCCAGGCGCAGATACTTGAGCTGATCCAAAAGCTTTCCAAGGAATTGGGGACCGCGGTGATCATCATCACCCATGACCTTGGGGTCGTGGCTGGTATGTGCGACAAGGTCTGTGTCATGTATGCGGGCAAGATTGTTGAGAAAGCCCTCACGGATGACCTCTATGCAAGGCCGGCCCATCCTTATACAGAGGGTCTTATCGCCAGCGTGCCACGGATGGATACCGCCAGCAAGAACAAAAGATTGTTCTCCATCGAGGGACAACCGCCCAATGTCATCGACCTGCCCCCCTGCTGCCCCTTTCACCCTAGGTGCCACAAATGTATCGAAGTCTGTCGCCATGCGTATCCAGCGGTCAAGGATTTGGGCAATGAGCACAGTGTAGCCTGCTGGCTTTATGCCAGCCAGGATGAGATTGACAAGGCCATGGAGGGAGTAAGATGAGTGAGAACACACAAAAGCCTTTGTTGCAGGTACGAGACCTAAAGCAGCATTTTCCTGTCTCCAGTGGCTTGTTTAGAAAAAAGATGGGGGCTATCCGCGCCGTCGATGGCATATCATTTGATGTATACCCGGGGGAGACTTTGGGTATTGTAGGAGAATCCGGCTGTGGCAAGTCCACAACAGTCCGTTCCATCGCCCAGCTGTACAAACCTACATCCGGGTCGGTCATTTTCGACGGATTGGACCTGTGCAACGCGACCGAGCAGGAGATGCTTGACGTCCGAAAGAACATCCAGATGATTTTTCAGGATCCCTATGCATCCTTGGACCCGCGCATGACAGTCCGTTCCATCATCGCAGAGCCTATTGTCATCTATAACAAACGCCACATGCTCGAGAAACAGATGAGCAACAGGGATATCGAGGACCGTGTCGAGTATTTGATGGAACGTGTGGGTTTGAACAAGGCCTTCAAGAACCGGTATCCCCATGAGTTCTCCGGTGGACAGCGTCAGAGGATCGGCATTGCGCGTGCCTTGGCCTTGCAACCGAAGATTATTCTTGCTGATGAGCCGGTCTCCGCCTTGGATGTCTCCATCCAGGCACAGATACTCAATCTTCTAGGCGATTTGCAAAAAGAATATGGCTTGACCTATATCTTCATCGCCCATGATTTAGCCGTCATCCAGCACATCTCCACACGTGTGGTGGTCATGTATCTGGGAAAAGTGATGGAGATATCGGAAGCTGTGGAACTCTATGACAATCCATTGCATCCCTATACCAAGGCATTGCTCAGCGCAGCCCCGATCCCGGATCCCGACATCGAGCGCAAGAGGCAGAGAATCATCCTCACAGGGGATGTCCCCTCTCCCGACAAGGAGCGCATAGGATGCTATTTCTATGACAGATGCCCCAACAAGCATCCCTACTGTGCAACCCATATTCCTCCCCTATTGGATATAAAAGACAATCATCAGGTGGCCTGCTGGCTCTATGATAAGGGAAAACTCGAATAGATATTAAGAAAGGTAGGAAGCAGGCAGAGAATGCCTGCTTTTTTAATTACATTTCCCGTAACGACACATTCATGTCCATGTCCCGGGGACGGTCCACATATAAGGAAAGGCCTGATACTGCGCAAAGAGCCTGGGCGGCACTCTCCGTCCTGCCCGCACTGGTGTATTCAGGAACCACCTCGATGGTCCGGGTCTCTTCCTCTGACAAGCGGAGGGAGAATACCACCACGGCTTTCCTGCGCTTACGATTGGGCTTGGCTTTGTCATCATAGGAACCCTTGATGAAATGGGTAAGCTCGAGACGTTGGATATCCTCATAGGAAAAACTTTCCTTCTTCACAAACGGTCCGAATCCAAAAACAGAGACAACCTTCCGCTCTTCGGGAAAGAAGGACCAGGTCTCCCTGTACAGGACACCAAATACCGAGGCAAGGGCCATGGCCAAAGGGATCTTCAAGGAAGACAGGGGCATCCCCTCACTAAGATTCAATGCAAGCCCCCAAAGAAGAAAGGCCAGGATCGCGCCACAAAAGACGGTAAAGCCTAAATTAACTTTATATTTTATACCTTGTTTGGTTTTTCTAGTGCTTAACCGAATCATTTATGCCTTCTCCTGCAATATATTATCAGACTTCCTCGTTTTTGTCTGAAAAAAACAATTGTTTCCCTAAACCAGCAAGAATTCGCATTTGCGTTTTTTAAAGAAAAGTGCTTTAATGTACTTTATGTTAAACTAGGTTTAATGCATACTATTTACACAAGGAGATATGTCTATGAAGAAGTTTATGACTATCGTGCTTTGCATTCTTCTCGTTGGCACCCTTTTCGTCTCATGCGGAAAGAAGGCAACGACCGAGACGAAAGCTACTTCAGAAACTGCTAAACCAGTAGCTGAAGCAAAGGCCGCAACCACAACTACAGCCCCCGCTCCAGCTGTAACTACAGCACCTGCTCAGGCCGCAACCACACCAGTAAAGGCAGTTGCTCCTGCAACAACAAAACAGGAAGTGATTTTCCGTGTCAGCAACCAGTCAGAACCTGAGTCTCTTGACCCAGCCCTCATTCAGGGTGTCCCTGAACACAGAATCTATATGGCTTTGTTCGAGGGGCTCGTTGCATACGATCCTATCACCTCGAAAGCCGTTCCCGGCGTAGCCGAGAGCTGGACCATCAGCGATGACGGGACCCAGTACACCTTCAAGATCCGCAAGAACGCCATGTGGTCCGATGGAACGCCCATCACCGCTCACGATGTCGTGTACTCATGGCTGAGGGAATTGAACCCAGCTACTGCTTCCCCCTATGCCTGGTTCCCCTGCATGTTCATCAAGGGTGCCAGTGAATACAACGGCGGTGGTACTCCGGACCAGGTCCAGATCAAGGCCGTGGATGACTACACCTTCCAGATGAATCTTCTTGGACCGCTTCCGTATGCCTTGGACGCCCTTGCCCATTATAGCTTCGCCATCGTCCCCCAGCATGCCATTGAGAAATACGGCAATGCCTGGACCGACCCGAAGAACTTCGTGGGTAACGGACCGTATGTGTTGAGTGAGCATATCGCCCAGAGCTCCCTTACTTGTGTAAAGAATGATAAATATTGGGATAAGGATAATGTGAAGCTCGACAAGGTCGTCTTCTACGCTTCGGACAATGATACCACCAACTTCAACATGTATCTCAACGGTGAGATTGACTGGGCGACCAATGTGCCTCTTGACCAGATCAAGACAGCTTCCATGAGGTCCGATTTCCAGACCGCCCCCCAGCTCTCCACTTACTATTATGTGTTCCAGTGTGAGAAGTCCCCGACCAACAATGTCAATGTCCGTAAGGCCCTCGCTCTTGCGGTCGACCGTCAGGCTCTTGTTGATGGTGTGACCAAGGCTGGACAGGTTCCTGCCTGGGGTATCGTGACCCCGATGTCCGGCTACGAGGCCTTGGAATTCCCGAATGCGGACGACCACAAGGCCGACATCGCGCAGGCTCAGAAACTACTTGCAGATGCAGGTTATCCCAACGGAACCGGATTCCCGACCGTTACCATCCTGTACAACACCAGCGAGGCTCACAAGAAGGTCGCCGAGTTCATCCAGCAGGAATGGAAGAACAATCTCGGGATCAACGTGGTCCTGGAGAATCAGGAATGGCAGAC
>JBAXZS010000052.1:0-12229 GCA_041670175.1 Sphaerochaetaceae bacterium
CAGCACTGACAAGTATCCCGTTTGGCAACGAGACGGAGACCGCACCATCGGACGCAATCACAGCCTTCATGCCATCGGCGTAGGTAAGATTACGATTTCCCTTTGCATCCAAATCAAGACCCGTGATGGCCTCATCCGAAATCAAAGTCCCCAGATAGGATGTCCTCATATTCCCTTTTGGCGCAACGTCTACAACAATACCATTGTCCACTGTATAAATAGTGGTGCCATCGCTGGCAGTTGTCACCTTGCAATCGGAACCATATTTGCTACTGACAGGAGCAGCTACAACCTTAGCTGCCTCAGGAGCGGTGGCGACAGGAGTCACAACAGTCTTGGCGGGTTCAGGGGCTTTCGCAACCGGAGCTGCTACCACTGTGGCAGGCTCAGGAGCCTTTGCAACAGTTGCTGTACTCTTTTCGGGTTGTTTTGCTTCGGTAGTAGTGGTGGCCGTCTTTTTTGCTGAGCAAGAACTTGTTACCAGTATAATGACAAAAAAGAGTACCATCAGGATATTCCGTTTGCCATGTTTTCTCAGGAAGTCAACATTAGAGTTGTTGTCTCTCCCTTCGATTGGAGGATTTGTCTTCCCCACCTGTCCCTTCTTCTCTGGACCCTTCTTCATTTTCCTGTTCTCCTTTTGAGCTTTAACCTCATACACGACAAGGTCCTCGACTCAACTTAAATATTATTACAAACACAAGTTATAAATCGGTGCCCTCAACAAACGCTGATGTTATATTCTTTCTCACAACAAGAAGGAGCACGCTCTCTTTGCAATACAGCCAACCAATTCATGTCTCAGCAAAGAAAGCAATTATAACATCTAGAAAACATTTTATACCAAAAACTAAAAAAAGACACTAAAAATCATGTTAAAATAAATATAGTACTTTTTATCAGAAAAGATAGGCACGATTTAGAATATTATAAGAAAAAAGTATTAATATTTTTGATAAGTAATCAATGTATGGACAGGATAGGCTGAAAGCACCTTGTCATAATCCAGGTAGGGAAGCCCAACAACGGCAAGACATCCCGCGATATGCGCCCCATGTTGAACAAACAGCCCTGCGGTTGCTGCAAAAGTACCCCCAGTAGCAATCAAATCATCAACGATAAGGATGTTATCGTCTTTCTGAAAATCTTCCATTTGGATACTGACGGAGTCCAGCCCATATTCAAGAGCATATTCTTTAGTGAAAACCGTACCGGAAAGTTTTCCTTTCTTCCTGACCAGCACGAGAGGAAGATGCATCCTGTAGGCGAGAGGGGCAGCAAAGACAAACCCCCTAGCCTCGATCCCTGCAATGCGAGTGATGTCCTTATCCTTGTAATAGTCATACATTTCATCAATGCAAGCCCTAAAAGCCTCGCTATCCACAGTAATACCGGTAATATCATAATACTGGATGCCTTTCCTTGGAAAGTCCAGTTTTTTTCTTATTGCCTTATCAATGACATCCTCAATCATGCATCACCTCTTAGGCCATGCTACCATATAGTTCAAATTTTCCTCAATGGGAAGAGGCTTCGTACTCTCAGTTGGCAGGCAGTGACAGCATCTAAAAATCCATAGTCGCTCAATCCCCCTCAACAAGTATCCCAAAAGGAAAACAGAACCACAATTTTCTTTCTAAAGATAACCATTTCAAGAAACCAGGGTTATTTATTTTGACGTAATTAATTACAGTGCTATAGATTATATAACTTTGTTGCAGTTTGTTGCAAAATAAATAGTATTTTAAAGAAAACAATTTAAAACTACTGTACAACCTACCTGACACCGCCTAGAATCAGGGCCGTTCTAATAGAACGAGGAGGTGTCTATATGGCACACAAGACTCACGTAAAAACCGGAAAACCAGTATCTGCGGATGCAGGTTCGAAGGACACAGCAAGTTCAGCCGTAAAGCCTGATCAGAACAAGAATGCCCAGAGCAGCAAGAACTGATTAGACCAACGGAGTAGGAATCAATGATTCCTACGAGCTTCAGTCCGCTCCGTACCAATATACAGAACGGGAAACCCGTCTTGCGTGTTCAAGACGGGTTTCTTCTTTCTTCACTGAATCAAGCTTTCTCCTTTTATCTTTCATGGAACAATTGAGGGAACTCTCGCTCTGTGTTATAGTCGGATTCATGCGAATTGTCATACTTGGGGCAGGAAGAAGAGGTCTTCGCCTGGCCAAACATCTTATTGAAGAAAAGAAGAATGTCACATTCATTGATTCGGACCCGAATAGATGCAATCAAGCAGTTGCCAAGCTCGATTGCCTTGCTATCAATGGCAGCGGCACCAATCCCGACAAGCTCGCCGAAGCCGGATGCGAACAGGCTGATATTTTTATTGCGCTTTCGAATAGCGACGAGGTCAACCTTGTCTCCTGTGCCATTGTATCAAGCCAATTCAAGGCCCCTCGTACCGTGGCTGCAATCAGAAGCATGAGCTACACAGGCACGGAATTGACTGTACCGCTGCTGGGCATCGACTACATCGTTAATCCTTTTGAGGAAACTTCAAAACTCATTTATGATGTCGTACAAAGTGGATTCTATCTCAATTCATATACCTTTCCTCATACTCCTTTTGTGCTTTGCACGATTCCTGTCACCCAAAGCTCATCCATCAAAGGTCTTTCCCTGATGCAAATCAGAAGCAAACTCCATACCGAGTTCATTCTTGCCGGCATCCAAAGAGGTGATGAGACAATCCTTCCTTCTGGATACACAACAGTGCAGAATGGTGATACCCTTGCGGTAATTTCCGACAAAGAAAAGATGGCGAACCTACTTCCTGAATTCGACGCCAAGCTCAGCAAACCCAAAAATATTTGTATCATTGGAGCAGGAAGAATCGCACGATTCCTGTTGTATCGCTTCACTCCATCGGAACGACGCCACATCACCGTGATTGACAACACGCCTGAACATTGTGAGCACTTCGCTCAGGAATTCCCTGAAATTTTAATTCTCCGAGGTGATATCACCGAAGAATCAATATGGGAGGATGAGCAGCTATCATCCTATGACCTGATGATCGCCCTTACAGACAAAGATGAGCTGAACATCATCACGTCAACTTATGCCAAGAGAATGGGAGCAGCCCATACCATCGCATTAGTAAAATCAAATCCAAACTACGCGGTGCTTGCAAGGCATCTGGATATTGATACCGTCATATCCACCACAGAGGTGACCGTAGACACGCTTCTTAGATATGTACGAGGGGAAAACATCACCAGCATCCATTCGATTTTTGAGGGAAGCATAGAGGTGTCCGAGTACCGTCTGCTACCAGGCAGTCATTTAATCGGGGTGCAGCTTAAGGATATTCCTTTGAAGGGAAAGGCCATCATCACAGGTGTGACCGACAAGAATGGCAAAAGTTTCCTTGCCGGAGGCAGCTATACTTTTGCAGAGGATGATGTCGTACTGGTCGCCATTCCCCATAATAATGTAGACTTCGCCCAAGGACTCTTTTCATGAACCCGAAGCAGGATCTCAAACTTCTGGCGACCATGCAACTTCTCATTGCTCTTTTGATGGGAATCCCTACGATCCTGGCAACGTATTACCATGAGACGATAGCACTTCATTCCTTTGTGGTGTCCCTTTGCATCATGCTCGTCTGCTCGGCTGTCACACTTCTTTTCACTTGGCATACCCGCTCCGACAACATGAGCATCAAGGATGGTCTTTTTTTTGTGACGTTTACTTGGATCATCAGCACAGCATTCGCTTCGCTCCCCTTGTACCTTTCGGGAAGCTACCCTTCCTATGCAGATGCTTACTTTGAAATCATGAGCGGATTCACCACCACAGGAGCCACTGTTCTTTCAGAAATAGAGGACCACCCTCTTAGCATCCTTTTCTGGAGGTCGGAGACCAACTGGCTGGGAGGCATGGGCATTGTGGTACTCTTTGTTGCATTTCTTCCCACTCTGGGTGTCAGAGGGACTATGCTTGTCGGAGCTGAATCCGTAGGCCCCACCAAGGATAAGCTGACTCCGAAAATCACCCATACTGCAGCCATCCTTTGGGGTATCTACATTGTCTTTTCCCTCGCGGAGGCGTTGCTTTTGCTTTTTGGCGGACTCTCGCCATACGAGGCCGTAACGGTTACCTTCTCAACGATGTCGGCAGCCGGATTTTGCGTGAAAAATAACAGTATCGGCTTCTTCCAAAGCTGTTATGTCGATATAGTGGTCACTTTCTTCATGTTGGTCTCCGGAGCCAATTTCTCTCTTTACTATCGATTGCTTCAAGGCAAGGGCAAGCAAGTTCTTCGTGATGGCGAACTTCGATGGTACATTGGTATATTCTCCATCGCGGCTTTCCTTTCAGCCATTTGCCTTAGTGCATCCCATACGTATGGGAATTTTTTCACTTCACTAAGATATGCGGCTTTTCAAACCGCATCGATTCTTACCACGACCGGGTTCTCCACGGCAAACTATCTTCATTGGCCTCAATTTTCCCAGATGCTGCTTTTCCTCCTGTTCTTCGTGGGAGGATGTGCGGGTTCAGCGGGCGGAGGTATCAAGGTGATACGGGTGCGTACCATGATGGCCCTTGGAAAAAACACCCTCATTAAACGACTTCATCCCAATGCGGTACTGCAAACCCGTATCGGGGACCAGGTGCTCAGCCCGGAAATCACATTGGGAATCGCAGACTTCGTCGGTGTCTATTTCGCCACAGGTCTGATGGGGACTTTGTTGGTCTCCTTGAGCGGTGTTGACTTTGCAACCAGCATCTCATCCTCTTTTTTGTGCTTGGGAAACATTGGCATTGGTTTTGGGGATGTCGGCCCTGCTGGCAATTTTGGTGCGTTTCCCGCTTGGTGCAAATGGATTTTTTCCTTCCTCATGATGGCGGGACGGCTTGAACTCTTTACCGTTTACGCTCTTTTCACCAAGGAATTCTGGAAAAAACAAGCTTAGAACTTTTCGCTGGGAATGATATTTTATCTGTGGTGAAAAACCAGTTCGTTGAAGAATAAAGGTTTTTAGTTTTAACCTACTAGACAGAAGCTTATTTTTCCTTTATCATCCCAAATGCTACTTCAAACGGGCGCGTAACTCAGTGGGAGAGTGTCACCTTGACATGGTGGAAGTCGTTGGTTCAATCCCAATCGCGCCCAAATCGAGCAACTGGTTTCTGAAAAAGGAATTAGCTGCTTATTTTTTTATCCACACTCTGAATAATAGAGAAATGACCGGTGAGAGAAACCATATAGGAACTTCTGTTAGGAAGAGTTCCCTGGGGTATTCAAAGAGACAACAAGACCATCAAAGGAAGAAAACTCATGAAAGTCCAGTTCTCCCAACCCGGTGAAACAAGAATTTCCTTACGTTGCGTGACCAATTTTATCCATGAGTTCGGATATCCCAAAACAAAGAAAGCTCCCTTCGTCAGCCTTGAAAAGGGATATCGTCCAATTCAAGAAAGAAAGCAATGATACAAATTGAATATCCCCATACACAGCAAACTCCACTTTTGCAAGGAAAAAAGAAAATAACTATGAAATAAGAGCCTGCTAAAACTTACGCAACCATCAAAAAACTTCTTTACTTTTTATCTGCCGGAATGAAAAATCCTTTATCCAGACTTTATTTTATCTCGTAGTGGACATCACCCATTTCCATGACTGTCTGATTGTTGAATCTTTCCATTTTCCCCATGGATGATGTATTCAGTGCCCTGGTTTTTGCTAATCACTCTTCCCTTATCAACTGCTTCCTTCTCTTTACATCCCATCCTCCATCAGAATTCGGGACTACATGATGCTCTTTCCTAGCCATGATGATTTACTCCTCTTATGTTGCAAAAGCACAATATTAAATTACAACATCTGGCAAAAGTATAAACTATAATTCTTTTATATACAAATTAGTAATATTAATCTGATGATTTGTATATTTAATCAATACAAAGTTACTAATAAAATCTCATATCACCAATAAACCCATCATTAATTCATATTATTGGCTTGGTTATGGATTACTTGAGGCGATCGATGGCATAGGAGAACCGAAGAAGGAACAACGTGGAGGGGTCCGAGATGTCCATACCAGACAGCTCCTTGATACGAGCAAGACGGTACATCAGGGAATTCCTGTGCAGGAAGAGCCTGGCAGCAGTATTCTTGATGCTGCCTCCTTCCTCCACAAAGACACAGAGAGTGTCATACAATTGGGAGTTGTTCTCCTTATCATGCTTCAAAAGCAAGTCAAGCACCGGATGTCGGAATAAAGGAAGGGAGGCCTTGTCACCGAATTGGGAAAGCAGATCATACAGCTCAATGTCCCTGTAGTCTGCCACCCTGCTCTCTTTCCCTAAACGGGAAGTAAAGGCCAACGCCGAAACTGCTTGTCTGTAGAAGTCTGCAAAATCCTCAATATGGGAGAACGAGAAGCTAATCCCAATTCTCATCTTGTATTTTTCCGCTATTTTCTCGAGACTCACCCTTTGAGCAGAAGAAAGCCCAATGGATTCCTCCAGAGGGAAAAGTGCCGCGACGGCATCCTCATGATACGTTAGTTTCACGCCATGAAGACACCCCTCCTCCTCAATACTGTCCATGAGCTCGTAGGGACTCTGCTTGTTCTCACCCCTGAAAGAAAGGGCAAGCATATGTGAGGGAAAACCCAGATCATGGAGCTCCAAAGAAACATCGCAGGCTGAAGCTCCTACCAAAAGGGCATAAAGCAGATGTTCGGCACGGTCGGAAAAATGAGCGAGATATCCAACATAGTGTTCCACGGTATAGGATAGAGCCAGGCTCACACTCTTGAGCATGCCAAAATTGGCAGTCTGGAGCATCGTCTCACTGGCAATCATCAACACAAACCCTATCTGGAATCCATTCACCAGCACCTTGCTGGAAAGTTTCAGGTAGTGAGACTCTTTACAGGTCACCTCACTTACATCACTGGTGTTGGCAACATTCCGTACGATCTTAAGCTGATCAACTGCGGCAATGAACTCATAGTTGCAATACCCCCGCTTAATATTGTCAACCCAAATGGGATCTATGACGGGAATCGAGACGGAGCTGCTAATAATCTTGAAGTTGGTATCACAGAACACCAATGAGTTGCCCAAGGATAGCGAGGCGGCGTTGAGTACGTCATCAATTTTGTGTGTCTTATCAGCCACCCTCACCAGATCCTCATATAATCCATGCCCGCTTGAGGAATCAATGAGGTTTCTTGCCTGATTGAACGCAGCAAAAAGGGAGACGCCTGGAATCAGGGCAAGGCAACCTTCCTCTTCTTCCCGGCCTTTCTCTACAACTACACGTTGCATGGGGGATTTCAATCCCTCATTCAAACCGAAATAGAGAACATCGTCTTCATAGGCCTGTTCAGTCCCGTCGATCAAGACGACATCCCGAACATCAGGGGCCTCAGTGGCATGAATGACTGTAAGGGGATACTTTGCTCCGAGAGCCATGATAAGTTGGGTAAAGTTCATCCCATGATATTAGTGCATAATGCACAAACCATCAATAATAAGTTTGGATATATCATCTGTTGAAAATCAAATGTATATTACTTATTATTTATATAGTAAGAGATAAAATTACACTACAAAACAAGAAGGAGAATAATGCATCATGTACGAAAAAATGTTTACCCCGGGAAAAATCGGGAACGTGGAAATTAAAAATCGACTTGTCATGTCCCCGATGGGTGTTGGCATCGCGGAACTCGACGGAACACCCGGAGAAGCCATGATCAGGTATTATGAGGAACGTGCCATTGGGGGAGCGGGCCTCATATACACCGAGGTGTGCCGGGTCAACGACATCAATGGAGTCGCAATGCTCCGACAACTTTCCATGACAAACGACAGAAACATCGAGGCGATGGGAAAACTGACCACCACGGTGCACAAGTATGGCACAAAAATCTTCTGCCAGCTTCATCATCCAGGAAGACAGACCATGTCGTCCCTGATTGGAGGGCAACCGGTTGTCTCCGCCTCGGCCATCCCCTGCAAACTTGTCAAGCAAAAGACCCGTGCCCTGGAAACAGGGGAAGTCAAGGCTCTGGTACAGGATTTCATCAATGCGGCAGTCCGGGCCCAAAAATCAGGATTCGATGGAGTTGAGCTTCATGGAGCCCATGGATATCTCATCGGACAATTTTTCTCGCCTTATACCAATAAGAGAACCGACGAATACGGGGGAAGCTTCGAGAACCGCATGCGTTTTGCCATTGAGATTATCGAAGGCATACACAAGGCATGCGGGAAAGACTTCCCTGTCAGCGTTCGTATCTCGGCGGAAGAGTTCCTTGACAAGACAGGGGTAACGGAAGACTACATCCATGCAAAGGATGGAGTCATGATCGCCATGGCCTTGGAGAAAGCAGGAGCTACTGCCATCAACGTAAGCTGTGGAATCTACGAGACAGGAATGACTATCATAGAACCAGTCACCTATCCTCAAGGATGGAGGACTCCATTCATCAAAGCCATCAAGGACCATATAACCATCCCCGTCATCGCAGTCAATGCAATCAAGGAACCTCAGGTCGCCGAGAAACTTCTCGAAGAAGGAGTGCAGGATTTCATCGCGCTGGGAAGAGCATGGCTTGCCGACCCCGACTGGGGCATCAAGGCGCTGGAAGGCCGTGACAAGGAAATCAGGAAATGCATCGGATGTCTCAATTGCTTCCTCAGTCTCAATGCGAACGCCCCTTCCTGCATGCCTCCTCATTGCTCGGTCAACCCAAGGATGTGCAAGGAAAGCTGGTATCCTGATCCGGCCTATGATGCAAAGCACCATAAGGTGGTGGTCATTGGGGCAGGTCCTGCAGGACTCTCCGCAGCAAGAACAGCCGCTGCCAGAGGAATGGAAGTCACGCTACTTGAAAAGGAAAATCGTATTGGCGGCCTTACCCCGTATGGGTCTGCTTCCCCGCTGAAAGGCAATACCAAGTTCCTCACTGACTGGTATGAGGAGGAACTGCCTCGTCTGGGCGTCAATGTCAGGCTTAACACGGAAGCCACCGTGGAACTGGTGAAATCCCTTTCTCCTGATGCCGTTATTCTCGCAACCGGTGCGAAAGCCGTCTTTCCCTCAAAAATCCCTGGTATCCAAAACAAGAATGTCCATACCTTTGCTGAGGTGCTTGACGGAAAATCAGGATTGGATGACAAGAACGTGATTATCATCGGAGCAGGTATTGTCGGACTTGAATGTGGTGAATATCTCAATGACAAAGGGTGCAGGACCACCATCGTGGATATGTTGGACAAAATCGCTCCTGAAGGCAATCAGACTATCGTAATGGACGATTGCATGAGACTCAAGGCAAAGGCGACCAAATTCCTGCTGGGACATGCACTCAAGGAGATTAAGAGTGGGTCTGTTGTATTGACCGAGCTGGCAACCAGGACTGAGAAAGAAATCCCCTGCGATGGAGTGGTGTTGTGTCTAGGTCTCAAAAGTGAGAACTCACTGGCAGCCGTCATGAAGGAGAGCTTCAAGAATGTCCATGAGGTCGGCTCCTGTGTTGATGTAGCGGGAAACTTCCCCGGTGCCACCAATGACGCATATGATCTTATCTACCATCTGTTTGAGGAAAAACCCAAAGCCAGTTTTCATCTGGAAACGGAGACAATGAAGGAATTCGCACCTTCTTCTGTGATGCGAAGTCAGGAAGGCATCTATATGGCTTATCTGACCAAGCCTGAGGCGATCAGACGAGTGCTTCCCTCCCCGCTGAAGCCCTTCTCCTTGCCCGTAGTGACACTTTCCGTGTGCCATATTGGCAATCCGTCATTTGCCGACAACTACTACGAGGCAATCCTCGGGGTGTATGCGTATCTTGACGGCAAGCTTGGCTTGTATCCTCTTTCGCTTGTCCTTGGGGGACAGGGCGCGGAGATGGCTACGGCGGCAGGTCGTGACAACGGGAGTATTCCCAAAAAGACTGGTGCTGAATTTGTCATCAGGCGGGAAGGTGACAAGGTACGGGCGACGGTCACCCGAAGAGGTACCGAACTGGTGAACCTGGGACTGGAAATCGGACAGTACAACAGTCCGCTCACCGCCCTGCTTTACCAATCGCCTTCTTCTGGTAAGAAAACCTATGGTGGTGGATTCTATTTCCACTTCGACAGGCTTCCTGATGAGAAAGGGATAAGCCATTTCCAGAATGCCGCAGTGCTGACCAATCTCTGCGAGTATGATTACAAGAGCTGGGAACCAGGATTCGCCACGCTTGCCCTCCAGTCAAGTCTGGACGATCCCTGGGCGGAACTGCCAATCAACACAATTGTCGGAGGAGCTTACAGCAAGAACGACCTGACCGTGCAGAAAGCGGAAAAGGTCATGGATCTCAATGCTGATGAAGTGGTCCCGTACCTTCTCACCGGATATTACGACCGGACGCTTTTCGGGCAAACCGGCCGAAGATAGCAAATAAACACTCAGGGACAGGACAGGGCAGAACCTGTCCTGTCCTTTGTCACGCATCGCCAGACATATACCTTTTTCTTAAGAAAGAAATCTTCCCTATTGCAGATTTTCGTACATTGCTGAATGTTTTCTCATACTTTTCTTATATCCCAAGTGCAGAGTCAAGACAGTTTCAAATACATCTTAAGGAGAAAGCACGTATGAAAAAGATCGGCCTGATACTCTCTTGCCTGCTACTTGGCATGACAATGCTTTTTGCAAACGGAACCGCAGAGAAAACATCCACGGCAACAAAAACTAATGAACCAATAAAAATCACATTCTGGCACACCTTTGGCGATGCAAAACGCCAAGGCTGGATCCACAGTGTGGTCGAGGCCTTCAATGCAAGCCAAAGTGACTACATGGTCAAAGAAGAAAGCAAAGGCTCGTACCGTGACTGTATCCAGGGCGCGATCCTTGCCGCAAAACAAGGGGAATCCCCTTCTCTCGTGCATGTGGCGGAAGCAGGATCCCAACTAGCCTATGATACGGGTATCTTCCTGCCGGTCGGAGAAATCGGGAGTTTTGATACCAGTGACTACATTCAACCAGTGCTCAATTACTATACTATAGGAGGAAAAGTGAACTCCATTCCCTTCAACAGCTCGTCGCCGGTACTCTACATCAACACCGATATGCTTGTGGCCGCTGGCTATCCCGCGGATTATGTGCCGGACACTTTCAGTGATATCATCAACTGTTGTCTCAAGGCCCGGGCCAAAGGTGTGGCTAACGCCAACATCGCCATCAGTCTCAACGGCTGGTTCTTCGAGCAGTGGCTCTCAGAGCAAAATGCCTGCATGTTCAACAACGACAACGGCAGGACGGCACGGGCCACAGCGACCCTGCTGGACAGCCCTGAAGCAATAAAGATAGCTCAGTTCTATGCTGATATGCAAAAGAACAACCTCTACTCCTACACCGGCAAGTTCGAGGACTGGGATGGGTCTGATGCGATTTTCACTGAAGGAAAGGCTATGTTCCACATAACCTCAACCGCAGATATCGTAAACATCACCAATGCCGTAGGAAGCAAGTTCAAGTTGAATGTCGGCATGCTTCCTATCCCTGATGGTTCGACCAGGAATGGTACGGTCATCGGAGGAGGTTCTCTCTGGGTCACCAAGAATGATGATCCCAAAGAACTCAAGGGCGCAAGGGATTTCGCTCTCTATCTGACCAACACAGACAACATGGTTGCCTGGCATAAACTAACCGGGTACTACCCGGTACGCAAGTCTTCCATTGATACACTCAAGAGCCAGGGTTGGTTCGACACCAACGCAAAGCAGTTGGTCGCTTTCAACCAGTTGTTGCAGACAAAGGTGAACTTTGCATCAGCCGGTGGCCTCTCCGGTACCGTATATGACAACAGGACCATTGTAGAGCAGGCTATCCAGAAGGTCCTCAACGGCACAGCTCCAGAAGTCGCCATGAAAGAAGCGAAGAAACTCAGCGATGCAAAACTCGCTGAATACAACGCCAACATACAATAAGCCAGAGGAAAAACAACGTCATTCCATCCGGCACGGTTTTCTGTGCCGGATGTCCAATCGGGAGTCGTACTCATGCAAGCAAACAGTCATGCGGTGTTCAAAAAAAGCTGGGCAGCCTGGCTCTACCTGCTGCCAACGATCATCATCTTGATTACCTTCATCTTTTATCCTGCGCTGAAATCAGTAATCCTGGCTTTTTATCGAAGTAATTTCTTTCTGGGAACGCGAAAATTCATTGGATTTGGAAACTTTAG
>JBAXZS010000053.1:0-11948 GCA_041670175.1 Sphaerochaetaceae bacterium
GAAAGGGCATGAAAATCAAACAAGGTGCAAAGCTCCTCCGTCCTTTGCTTACGGTCACTCACCTGAAAAACATTACAAATGAAGTCGATATGCTCCATCCCTGTCATCCTCTCGTAGAAAAGAGGTTCATCAGGAACATATCCGAGATTCCTCTTGATCTGGAGAGCATCCGAAGTGGAGTCAATCGAGATGGTGCCACTATCCTGTGATAGCAGACCGACAATCATCTTGATGGTAGTGCTTTTTCCTGCCCCATTCGGTCCCAAGAAACCGAATATCGTCCCATCCTCGATGGTCAAGGAAAGATTATCGACAGCCTTCTTTCCTTCCTTGTAACTCTTACTTACACAATTGAAAAATATCATGACCCAATATTAGTATTGTTTTTATGAAATATCAATAACTATTTCGAATTTTTTGGAAATAGATTTTTTATGTATAAATATTTTTAATTTTTAATTTTTTGCCATATTATGGCATAACAAAGAATATTTATGCAAAACTACTTGAATAAAATTCCAAAAATCCATACAGTAATCCAAAAATAACAAGAGAAAAATGATTTGGAGGAAACTCATATGAAAAAAGAAAAAGTGATTCTTGCCTATAGTGGCGGACTGGACACCTCGGTCATTCTCAAATGGCTGGATAACAAGGGTTTTGATGTCATTGCCTATGTCGCGAATGTCGGACAAAATGAAGATTTTGACGCCATTGAGAAGAAGGCATATGCGACAGGAGCAAGCAAGGTGTATATTGAGGACCTTCGTCACGAGCTGGTCACCGACTATGTGTTTCCTGCCATGAAGGCGAACACCATCTACGAGGGTACCTATATGCTCGGGACCTCCCTTGCAAGGCCAATCATTGCAAAAAAACAGATTGAGATTGCAAAAAAAGAAGGCACCGTGTATGTCGCCCATGGAGCGACCGGCAAAGGAAACGACCAGGTCAGATTTGAATTCGGTTATTACATGCATATGCCCGAGGTAAAAATAATCTCCCCATGGAAGGATGCCGAATGGCTTTCCCAGTTCGAGGGAAGAACGGACATGCTTGCCTATGCAAAGAAATATAACATCCAAGTAAAAGCCTCTGCAAAGAAACCCTACAGTGAGGATGAGAATCTGATCCATATCAGTCATGAAGCAGGTATTCTGGAGGATCCTTCCAAGGAATGTCCTCCTGATGTCTATAATCTCACAGTCAGTCCCAAGGATGCGCCTGATGAGGTGACTTATCTTACCTTTACTTTCAAGGATGGGAATCCCCTCTCTGTAAGTAATGACAAAGACGGCACTGTGGTTTCAGACCCCTTGGAGATGATGCTTTATCTGAACAAGATTGGTCATGACAATGGCATTGGACGTGTGGACATGGTGGAAAACAGGTTTATCGGTATCAAGAGCCGGGGAGTGTACGAGACACCGGGATGCACTATCCTCTGGCATGCGCATCATAATCTTGAAGGCATCACCATGGACAAGGAGGTCATGCATCTGAGAGACGGACTCTCCCCCAAGTATGCCGAGCTCATCTACAATGGATATTGGCATGCGCCCGAATTTGACATGCTCACCGCTGCTTTTGAGCAGAGCCAGAAACATGTCACAGGAACAAGTAAGGTGGCCCTATACAAGGGCAACGTCAGTTTTGCCGGCGTTACCAGCCCCTGTTCTTTGTACAACCAGGATCTTGGTTCCATGGACAAGGCCGGTGGTTATCATCCGATGGATTGCAAGGGATTCATCAATATCAATGCCATTCGCCTGATGGCTTCCACGATACGCGACCAGCAATAGAAGCAACAGATTGGGTTGCCATCCTACAGGATGTCAGCCCAATATTTTTCGCATTCGCGCAACATATTGCAACAATTTATGATACACTACCAAAGGGAGAAGGAAATGGAAGCAAAAGAGTATCTTTTACAAGCTGTTGCGCAAGCACAAAAAACCATGAGGAGCAACAAGGGGGGCCCTTTTGGTGCCGCTATAGTCGATACTGAGGGAAAAGTATATGTCGCAAGTAATACCGTGCTGGAGGATAAGGATCCCACCGCCCATGCCGAAGTCAATGTAATTAGAAAAACTTGCAAGGAGAAAGGGACCTTCGACTTGTCAGGTTGCATCCTTTACACAACCTGCTACCCATGCCCCATGTGCCTCGCAGCCTGTATCTGGGCAAATATCAGGAAAATATACTACGGCTCAACGGCCAAGGATGCTGAGGAAGTAGGATTCAGGGATGATTACATCTACAAGTTCATAGGAGGGAGTTGTTCGGATACCAAAGTCATGGAACTAGTACAAAGCAACAGGGAAACAACCCAGCCGCTGTTTGAGGAATATAAGAGGGATAAGAAGGTGCTGTACTAGCAAAGCAGTTCCTGGTAATGCTCACTGCCAAGAGCAAGGATCCTCTGGATATGTTCATCGTTCAGCATATAAAGGACATTTCGTCCTTCTTTCCGCCAACGGACCAGACGTCTGGCCCTAAGAGTCTTCAGTTGCTGGCTGATAGTGCTTTGTTGCATGCCAAGTTCCTCGCAGATGGCATTCACGCCAAGTTCACCGTCCTGCAAAAGAAACAGGATCTTCAAACGGGTCGGATCAGCAAACACCTTGAAAAATTCAGCCAAATCCACCACTTCCTCTTCTGCGACTTTTAAATTGCCAGACATTCTCAACCTCTTCCTCCACTATACTTGGTTTTTGTCAAAAGAGAAATAAGTCGTATTTATTTTTTTTCGTAAATAGGCTACAGTAGCTAAAATCCTTAAGGATGGTAAGTTATGGGAACTGAAAGTTTGGGTTTTATTGGTCTTGGAGTGATGGGGCATTCGATGTGCTCCCATCTCTTGGAAAATGGACATAAAATTCATGTGTTCAACAGAACCATGGCAAAAGCGCAGGATCTTATCCTGCATGGTGCGGTTGCAGAAGAATGCCCCGCAGCCATCGCCAGAAACTGTTCCATTGTATTCACCATGCTGGGGTATCCTCAGGATGTCGAGGAAGTCTATTTTGGTAAAGAGGGGCTCTTGTCGAATCCTCACGAAGGACAAATATTCGTGGACATGACCACGACAAAGCCTTCATTAGCAATAAGAATCGCAGAAGAAGCCGAAAAGAGAGATTGCTTTGCTTGTGATGCGCCAGTCTCCGGTGGCGATAGCGGAGCAAAAAACGGCACACTGTCAATCATGGCGGGTACCGACAGCAAGACCTTTGACACCCTCTTACCTTATTTCAGGATTATGGGAAAAAAAATCACCCTGGAAGGGAAATGCGGTATGGGACAGCACACCAAGATGGCAAACCAGATAGTCATTGCCGGCACGATGGGGGGTGTTTGTGAAGCGCTTCTTTATGGAAAGAAAGCAGGATTGGATATGAACAAATTGCTGGACACCATCAAGGCCGGGGCCGCAGGGTGTTGGACACTGGACAATCTCGCACCAAGAATCATCAAAGGGGATTACTCCCCTGGATTCTTCATTGATCATTTTGTGAAGGACATGGGCATCGCGTTGGAGGAAAGTAGAAGAATGGGGTTGTGTCTTCCTACATTGGCCTTGGTGCAACAACTTTATATCGCTATGCAGGGTTTGGATTATGGGAAACTTGGTACGCAAGCGCTCGTGCTTGCGTTGGATAGGATGAGCAACGCAGGTTGCTTCTCCAAATAGGAGTGATGATATGCAATTGGACAACACTGGTGCAAAATTAATTTTTAGTGGGGGGAAAGAGGTCGTACTACCTGTACTTACCGATAACATGAGTGATAAGAGCATTGATATCACCAGTTTGAGAAAGAACACAGGATACATCACCTACGACCCGGGTTTTGTGAACACTGGTTCCTGTATGTCATCGATATGTTATGTCAATGGAGAAAAAGGTATTCTGCGCTATAGGGGATACGATATTGAGGATCTTGTCTCCCATTGCGATTTTGTCGAGGTCGCCTACCTGCTGGTAAAGGGTGAGTTGCCTGACCTAAGACAAAGACAGATGTATTGTGAATTGCTTAACAGGCATTCCCTTTTGCATGTGGATATGCGCAACTTTTTCAGGGACTATCCACAGAACGCCCACCCCATGTCGATCCTCTCCGCAATGGTGGCCTCACTTTCGGCCTTCTATCCTGAACTTGAGGAAAAAGATCCTGAGGAGAATATCGACCTTACGGTGACACGCTTGTTGTCCAAGATGCGTACCATCGCAGCTTTCAGCTATCGGCAGATGAACGGCCTGGATTTTGTCGATCCCTCGTACAAGTATTCCTATTGTGAGAATTTCCTCAACATGATGTTCCACACCAGTGTGAACGACTACAAGCCGAATCCTGTGCACGTGAAAGCATTGAACGACTTGCTGATTCTTCATGCGGATCATGAGCAGAATTGCTCCACTAGCGCAGTAAGACTGGTCGGCTCTTCCGGTGCGAACCTCTATGCAAGCGTCAGCGCAGGTTGTTGTGCCCTTTGGGGAAACAAGCATGGTGGGGCAAACCAGGATGTGCTGGATATGCTGGAGTCAATCTACAACAAGGGCATGAGTATCGAGGAGGTTGTCAAAAAAGCAAAGGATAAGAATGAAAGCTTCAGGCTTTCAGGTTTTGGACATCGCATTTACAAGACTTATGACCCCAGGGCGAAGATAGCCAAGAGGCTTTGCACCCAGGTGCTGGGTGATAATGCGGGGAATGACCCTCTTCTTCAGATTGCGCTGGAACTTGAGCAAGTGGCCCTCAACGATTCCTATTTCATCGAACGGAACTTGTATCCGAATGTAGATTTCTATACAGGAATCATATTCCATGCCATGGGGATACCGGAAAACATGTTTACTGTCCTGTTCGCCATGGGTAGGCTCCCTGGATGGATAGCCCACTGGCTTGAGTGGCGTCATGATCCATACCAGAAGTTGGGAAGACCTCGCCAGGTTTATAGTGGTCCGGATGTAAGATTGGTCAAACCTCTTGAGGAACGATAAGAAAGCGCTGATCTTTGATTTTAATGGCACCTTGTTCTGGGATACCCCCTACAATGTGTCCGCATGGTCGATGATCAGCGAGAAATACCGACAGAAGGGCTACTCTTTACAAGAGCAGTCCTTGCTTAACGGACAAAACAGCACAACCACGGCCAGATATTTTCTTGGACAAAATGCAAGTGAGGAACAGGTGCTCTCGATTGTCAAGGAGAAAGAGCTCTTTTATCTTGAGCTTTGTCTCAAGGAAGGGACTCCTTCCCTTGCCCCTGGGGCCATCCCCCTATTGTCCGAAGCTAAAAGAAGAAACATGAGGATGGCAATAGCTACAGGCGCCCCCCTGATGAACATGGAGCAGTATCTCAAATGGTTCCCTCTCCTCGACTATTTCTCAAGAGATCATATCATCATCGAGAATTCAAAGCGCAAAAGCAAACCCGCCCCGGACACCTTTCTTGATGCCATGAAGGCCCTTGGTTGCAGTGTGGAGGAATCTGCTGTGTTTGAGGATTCACAGCAGGGAATCCTTGGAGCCAACAATGCGGGAATCTTCGATATATATGCGGTAACCCCTGAGCCTCGGACTTTCTCCACAGGATATAGGATTACCGCGGTCATCAGCGATTTCAGACAATTTGACCTGGATAAAGAATAAGCCTTCCTATTTCCCTAGCAAATTCAGCAGGCCACCGGCATACAGCATCTTTTTCTGCTCATCGGTTGCAACGCAATCGAGCTCGATTGTGAGGTTCCTACTCTTATCCACAAGTTGGACGGAACCCTCTCGTATCTGCTCTGCCACATCCTCGATCTCGAGCTCGTCACCCTGCTGTATCTTCTGATAATCCCCTTCACTCCTGAAAGTCAAAGGAATGATGCCAAAATTACAGAGATTATTCTGATGAATCCGTTCAATGGAGAGCGCAAGCACCGCTTTGACTCCAAGGTACATGGGGCAGATGGCCGCATGTTCACGGCTCGAGCCCTGTCCGTATGAATATCCGGCAATAATGAAATTGTCTATCCCCTTGTCCCTGTTGATTGCCGCATTCGTGGAAAAGTCAGGGTCGATATTCTCAAACACATACTTGCTGTAGGCAGGGATATTCGAACGGTATTTGAGACGGGCACCTGCTGGCATGATATGGTCGGTGGTTATCTTATCCCCAACCTTGAGGGTCGCCCTCCCACTCAGTTTCTTCTTCAAAGGTCCGTTGCTTGGCGGATTCCCGATATTCGGTCCCCTGATTACCTTGATGTTTTTCCCGTCCTTGGGAGGATAGAGGAAAAGACTGTCGTCCACAAGGAAGGACTCGGGTATTGCGACCTGGGGGTAAGGGATTTCGGTTTGTCCACAAGGATCCACCACATGCCCGTAGATCGCCGATAACGCGGCAGTCTCAGGACTCACCAGATACACTTGAGCACTCAAAGTTCCTGAACGTCCTTCAAAATTACGATTGCTGGTACGTAAGGAAACCGCGTCAGTGGCAGGACTTTGATGGTTGCCGATGCAAAAACCACAGGCGCTTTCCAATATCCTTGCTCCACTTCTCACAAGGGAAAGCAATGTCCCGTCAGCACTGATCATCTCCAGAACCTGCCTGCTGCCAGGGGCTATGCCCAGACTTACAGAAGGACTGACCACATGTCCGCTGAGTATCCGAGCAACCTTCTTGATATCCGTATAACTACTGTTGGTGCAGGAACCGATAAGCACCTGGTCGACCTTCATGCCTTCCAGATCCTTTATGTCCTTGATGTTCCCCGGACTATGAGGGCAAGCAGCCTTGCAGGAGACATTGCCCAAGTCTATTTCGTACAATCCATCATAGGCAGCGCCTTCATCCGCAGAGAGCTCTTTCCAATCCTCACTCCTCTGCTGTGCTTTAAGAAAGGCAAAGGTCACTTCGTCGCTTGGGAACAAACTCGAGGTAACACCACACTCTGCGCCCATGTTGCATATTGTGGAACGCTGGGGAACATCCAAACTCTTGATACCATCACCAAAATATTCAAACACTGAATTCACATTACCCTTGACCGTAAAATGCTCCAGGATTGTCAGCACCACATCCTTGGCGGAGACCCAAGGTCTCAACCTTCCTGAAAGCCTGATCCCCACGACCCTTGGCGCAATGATATGAAAAGGATAGCCAGCCATGGCCAAGGCGACATCCAGCCCTCCGCTGCCGATGGCAAGGGCACCGAGTCCTCCATCGGTCGGAGTATGGCTGTCGGAACCAAGAAGTGTCGCCCCTGGCTTTCCAAACCGCTCCAAGTGCACCTGATGGCAAATACCATTACCAGGACGGGAGAAGACCACCCCTTTCTGTGCGGCCACAGACTGAAGATAGGCATGGTCGTCAGCATTCTCAAAGCCAATCTGAATGGTGTTGTGGTCGACATAGCTTACGGCCAACTCATTTTTCACTCTGTCCAGCCCAAGGGCCTCAAACTGCAAATACACCATTGTGCCCGTGGCATCCTGCGTAAGTGTCTGGTCAATCCTAATCCCGATACTTTTTCCCTGCTCATAGGATCCCTCAATCAGATGCGCCCTGATGATTTTCTCAGTCAACGTCATTGCCATGTCTTCCCCCTTGTCCTGATTCTTTATAGTCGTTCAAGTATCGCCTTACAACCTGAACACAAATCCCGGTATGTCTTCTCGAAATCGTTCGTATACCACGGGTCGCTGACATCTTTTGCCAGCAGCTTCAGTATTTTGCCTTCCTTATCCCCATTGAGAATCCGCCTCATATCTACAATATTCTCACTATCCATGCCAATAAAAAAGTCATAATCGGGATAGTCGGAGAGAAGCAACCTTCTTGCCTGGTGGGGCACGAGGCCAATCCCTTTCTCAAGAAGTTTTTCTCTCGCATCTGGATAGATGCCGTTGCCAATCTCCTCGTCGCTTGTTGCCGCGGAATCGATGACAAACCCCGCCAAAGTATTTCTTTTCTTCAGCATCTGCGTTAGAATACATTGCGCCATGACACTTCTACATATGTTTCCATGACAGATGAATAAAATACGATTCATATTATGACATGGTATACTAATGACCGCTTTTGGTGCAAGTAATAAAGAAACTTGCAAATACTTCATTTACTCCTTATAATCAATACACAAGGAAAACACCAATGACCAATCCTTTCTCTGCTTGCACAGAGTTTCTCAAAAACGACCACAAGTCATTTACTGACAACCGTAAGGAATTTGAGAACCACAACACCGAGACGATAAGAATGCTCTCTCCCATTTATTTCGGGTTGCTTTGTTTTTTTTTCATTATCAACCATTATAATTTCCACAACAACCGTCTGGACATCATAACTTTCGTCACCATTGTCCTTCAGTCTATCTTCATCCTCAGTTATTCTATCACCCTCATGGAACGAAGACCGGAAAAGAGGATGTCCACTCGAAAAACGATGTGTTATCGCCATATATTCGTGACACTTCTCATGACGTTCGCCATCACCTCAAGTGTGTTGCCTTTTCCCCAAAGCCCCTCCATCACCTTTTCCATTTTGCTCATCTGCACCACGGTGATATTCATTGAATCCTTTTTCTTCCGGCTCCTCTTCAACTTGTTATATGTACTCATATTTCTCCTGGCCATTCAAAAATTCAAAAGTGGCGACATCCTTTTTCTTGATAGGATAAACGCCGTTCTAGGTTTTGTCTGTTCGGAAATATGCAGCTACATTATCGGAAGCCTTCGGAACAAGGAATCAAGCACAACCAATGAGCTCAAGCGTTTTGTCTCTATCGATAGTCTGACAGGGGTCCTGAACAAGGGGGCCACCGAACAACAATGCAGAGAATATCTCAAGGAAACAAAAGGAGCCGAAAGCAGTGCGATGCTGATGATGGATTTGGATAATTTCAAGACCATCAATGATGAACTGGGGCATAAGCAGGGTGATTATGTCCTATCCAAGTTCGGCCAGCTTCTGCGTGACAATTTTGGATATGAGGATATCATCGGGCGTGTGGGGGGTGATGAGTTCCTGGTCCTCATGAAGAATACGGACGATTTGAAAGGCATAAGGAACACCCTCGACCGATTCGTAGGACAGGTTGCCAAAATCTTTAGCGAGTATTCGGTCACAAGACTTACCTGTTGCATCGGCATCGCCAAGAATTCTCACAATCTTCAACTATTCGACACCCAGATGTATCGGGCAGACACAGCCTTGTACGTGGCCAAAGAAAAAGGGAAGAACCAGTATTACTTCTACAGCGAGACCATTGAAACCACAACGAGCAAGCCCTTGATGCTGATTGCAGACACTACGGAAGTGGGCCGGGCGATACTTAGTAATATTTTCAAGAAGGACTTCTCCCTCATTCAGGCCCATACAGGCAAGCAGACCCTGCAGCAGATGCGGCACTATTGCCATATTCTGTCAGTGGTCCTGCTGAATTGGAATATGACGGACCCTGATTGCCACGATTTGCTGAGAATCGTCCAGATAAATGAGGATTTGAAGCACTTGCCCATCGTGGTCATCGCAGATCCTGGGACTCCCGAATCAAAAGCCTTGAAGCTGGGGGTGGTAAGTTTCATCCACAAACCCTACAACCCTGACTCCGTAAAGTCCATAATCGAAAACTCGATGCGCAAGATCAATTAGTTCTGCTTCCGGCTAAAGCCTCGACTAGCAAAACGACAAAGGTGACGGTTCCAATCAGTAGCAATATTCGGGAAAAAGAGAATCGTTCATAAATCACACCGCCCAATACAGCACCAATTATCTGCCCTATGGTAAGCAACACCTCGTGAATGGTCATCCTTTTAGCCTTGTTGACACATCCCGACACTCCATGGAACATGGAAAGGCAATAGCTAAACGCAAATATGATGCCAAAGCAAAAGAAGAAGAGGGCGAACAGGACAAGGCTATGAATCGTCATGCCCCAGAAGCAAAGCAGGGCAAAACCCAATTGTACCAGAAGTATCACACTTTTCTTAAACTGCCAGAAATCGGTCTGGGAAAGAACCAGGAACATAAGGCAAGTTGCCACCCCTCGCACCATAAGCAAGGCACCGATTGTCACCTCACTTATAGTAAGCACATCCATCGCATACAAGGGGAATATGGTCTGAATCACACTCATGCCGGTATAGACAAGCACAACTCCCACCCAGCAATAGAAACGTAATGGAGTGCTCTGATCCTTCACCTTGTTTTCCTTTATGTTCGATTCCTCACTTGAAACCGCACGTATCTGTGGCACCAGATTGGCAATAATGGTAACAAAGGCGCAAACGAAAGCAAAACTTCCGATACCCACATAGAAAGGTAGATAGGTGGATTTCTCCACCAGCAGTCCTGCCACATAGGTTGAAAGCCCTGACCCAAAACTCCATGCAAAATTAAAGCTATTCGTCGCCCTGTTCAATTGCCTACCCTCTTTCCCACGAGAAAACCATGCTTCGATGGGAGGCCAAAGAAGACTCATGAACAGGCCGTAGAAACAAAGGCTGGCATAAACAATAAAAAGGCTTTGGGCCAGGACCAAGGAAAGCAATGACAGGCTCATGCCCAAAAGCGATAACGCAACACAATACCGAGGCTTGAGGGCCTGTACTACTTTTGCAAGACCCACGCATCCGACAAAGTAGGAAAAAGTACTTAAGGAAACGGCTACACCTATTGAAGAAGCACTTAAACCGAATACTCTTCTTAGATGATAAACCAAAGAAAGGCTGATCATCGAAACGGTCAAGTTTGCAATAAAACTTGCACTATTGAGAACCCAGAACTGAATCCTGTCGGATTGTACTTTGGTAAATTCCATGATAATGGGTATACCAAGAACTCACCATAAAAAGCAAGTTATCGCTTGCTAAACAAGGATAAAGCATATACAGTTTATTCCATGAATAACGATTTACTGCGTAACGCCCCTTTGATAGCCGCCGCCATTTCTTTTGCAGGGGCCCAGTTTTTCAAACCGTTTATCAATCTTCTGGTAGAGAAAAAATTTGATCCGAAGCTGTTCTTTTCTACGGGAGGCATGCCTAGCAGTCACACTGCCGGGGTTATTGCCCTCGTAACCGCCGTTGGCCTGAAACAAGGGGTTGGTACCATTGAATTTGCAATCAGCACGACATTCGCTTCCATTGTCATCCATGATGCGATGGGAATCAGGCGTGCCGCTGGAAAACAAGCTGAGGTCATTAACAAATGGAGCGAGCTACTTGAGGAGATTCATAAAGATGGACGATTTACTGAAAAACATCTGAAGACTATGCTTGGACATTCTTTCAGCCAAGTGGCAGGTGGCATTTTGTTTGGTTTTCTTGTGAGTATCCTGGTTGTTACTTTCGATATGTAAATCAACAAGAATTGTGGGGAGATAATACAATGAAAAAAACATTCCTTTTGGTGCTGATTTGTGTTTTATGCATGGATTTTGTGTTTGCTGGAGGAGCAAAGGAAGGTTCAAGCGTTTCAGAGAAAACTTATGTATTCGCCGCGGATGCAACATGGCCGCCGTTGGAATTTATCGATGACGCTGGCAATCTTACAGGATTTGAAGTTGAGCTGATGCCCTCCATCGGGAAGGCTGTTGGCGTAAAAATGGTTGTGAAGAACATACCGTGGGATACAATTTTCGCAGGCCTGTCCAATGGAGCCTACGACGGGGTGTCCTCCGGAGTTACTGTGACAGAAGAGAGGAAAGCCTCCATGGATTTCTCAACTCCAATCCTTTCCAATGGACAGGTGGTCATCATTCGTACCGCCGATAGTTCCACTGTCGAATCCATCGACAATCTCACAGGCAAGAAGATTGGTGTCCAAATTGGCACCACCGGTGATTTTGCCTTGGAGAAATACGCGGTTTCCGTCCGCAGATATGATGACATAGGATTAGCCATCGAGGACATGCTCAATGGCAATATAGACGCTTGTGTCTGTGTCAGCCTGA
>JBAXZS010000054.1:0-11705 GCA_041670175.1 Sphaerochaetaceae bacterium
TCCCCCCGTAAGGCGAGGACATTGTCGATTCCCAGGAAATTCAACTCCACCAGGCTGTTCTCGATCTCCTCGCTTGTGTGGCCTCCACATATGAGATGGCTTACTACGGGAATGTTATACTTATACTGGATCAATGCCGAAAGAGCGACCGTTCCAGGTCTTTTATGGATGGTGCACCGCTGGAGCAACCCATCCCCCCGGTCAAGATAGACCACCTCGCTCTGATGATTGGTTATGTTGATATAGGCTGGCTCATAGGGAAGCAAGGATTCTACGGTAGAAAACAATGCTTCTACAGTAGTCCCTTTCAGGGGAGGGACTATCTCAAAGGTGAACAAGGGTTTCTTTGCCTGATGAAGAATATCAATGACTTTCATGGTTTTATTATTCAGTCTCCAGGATAAAGTTTTCAAGGCTAGAAGGAGACATCCCTTTGCATTTCGCATACAAAGAAAGTTGTTCCTTTCCCACTTTTCCCACATTGAAGTACCGTGCATTGTCCGAAGCGATGACCAAGGCGCAAATACTTGCAGGAGGATTCATGGCATAATTCTCTGTAAGTGTTATGCCTATTCTTTCTGATACAGAGAGTGCTTCAAAAAGATTCTTCTTCTCACTGTGGTCATTGTAGGTGGGATACCCTGGGGCAGGGCGAATCACCTTTTGAGTGCAGCCCCATTTCGCCATCACAAGATTTTGAGTATATTGAGCCAGGACCTCTGCCATTCTATCATAGAGCAATTGCTTCATCACCTTCAAATAGGGATCCTCCTCAACCAAACAAGCAAGTTGGCTACTCACCACAAACATCCCGACCGTATCATTCACAGCGATGAAGTCAGCCAAACACAATCCGGTGGCTTCGTTACGAAGAAAAAAGAAATCCTTATCTCCTATGCTGACTTTCATTCTGTCGCTATGAGCAGGGAAAATCCCGTAAACAGCCCTTGAACCTTCTCTCAATGTTTTCAAAAATGAATCATCAAATACAATATTACGAGCATCTTTTGTAAGTTTTGCGGCCTCGTCACTCCCCATGGGAACTTTCCATGCAAGAACCAATGAGCGATAATCAATTTTTTGTACCAGTTCATCGACAGGAAACTCATCAATGGTGAAAACACCATATTCCAAAGCTTCAGACCCTTCTTGTTTTTGTGTCTGCATTGAAACCGCCTCGGCATAACTCTTTCGAATAAGTTTCTCCCTTTCGGAATTCCTCGCATCAACATATTGTCTTTGAATCTCCGCAAAGTATTGGTCTTTCTTCTCAGAAGCAGCTTTCAGGGCACCCATGACCATACTGGAGGCATCCGTGGTATGAATCACCTGCCCACTATATAAAGGTGCTAATTTAAGCGCTGTATGCAAAATGCTGGTGGTTGCACCTCCAACAAAAATGGGAATAGTACTTCCCTTACTCTGAAAATAGGAAATTGTATACGCCATCTCCTTAAGGGAGGGAGTAATCAAGCCGGAGAGTCCAACAAGATTGGCTTGATACTCCTTGGTCTTTTGATAGATAGTCTCCTTGTCAACCATGACCCCAAGATCATGGACCTCAAAGTTATTGCAGGATAGCACAAGGCAAACAATGTTCTTGCCGATATCATGGACATCTCCCTTGACGGTCGCCATAACCACAACTTTTCTTTTTTGATGTCCTATTATTGCATTTCTGTTGCTTAATGTATCGGAAATTCGTGGTTGTAGAATATCAACGGCTACTTTCATCGTTCTGGCACAACGTACCACTTGGGGTAGGAACAGCTTGCCTTCACCAAAAAGAGCACCAACTTGTTCCATCCCTTGCATCAGGGGACCTTCCACCAAGGAAAGCGGGTTATCATTTTCAAGACTCTTCAAGTCTTCCTGCAGGTAGGTGTCATCTCCATGAATCACTGATTGCGCCAGACGTTCCCTCGGCCCTAATGTTTTCCAGGTTTGCTCTTTCTCCTCTTTGTCCTTTTTGATTTTCTTCGGGACAAAGACCTTGGCAAGCTCAATCAGGGCTTCCCTTGAACAAATCGGGTCTGGTCCTGAAAGAGTCAGGGCTTCCCGTATGATTTTCACCGTCTGACTATCCAAAAGGGAGACATCCCTATTGGAGGCCGGGTTGATAATCGCCATATCCAGGGAAGCAAGGGAAAGGAATACACAATGCAAGGCCTCCCTGATGGTGTTGTTCCCTCTGAAAGAGAAGGAAAGATTGCTTACCCCCCCACTGGTATGCACATGTTTCAGATTGGCTTTAATCCAACTTGTAGCATCAATGAAAGCCTTGGCATAGGCGTCATGGGAATCTATACCTGTAGCAATGGAAAGCACATTTGCATCAAAGATGATATTCTCACTCCGAATTCCATTTTGCAGCAGAAGGTCATAGCTTCTTTGTGCACATGCGATTTTTTTCTCATAGGTGTCAGCCTGTCCCTGCTCGTCAAAAAGCATGACTACCATGGCATGTCCGAACCGCTGGATAATCTTGGCCTTTTGAATAAAGGGACCCTCTCCTTCCTTCAAGCTGATTGAATTGACAATGCACCGACCTTGTACTTCCTTCATCGCAGATACAATTACAGAGAAATCAGATGAATCGATCATCACCGGGATTCTGCCAACCGAGGGGTCACTGGCGATATTCCTCAGAAACACGACCATGCATTCCTTGGCATCCAATAAGGGGGCATCCATACAGATATCCAATACATCGGCTTTCTGCTGCACTTCCTTTCTTGCAATTGCAAGTGCCTCATCCCATCTGCCATCGGACACCAACTGGGCGAACTTTGCGGAACCTGCCACATTGGTTCGTTCTCCCACCACCAGCAACCTCCCTTCTTCAACTTGTTTGGTCTCAAGTGAACAAAGCCTTAATTCATGTATATTCGGGTTTCTTTGATGGGGCTTCCTTCCCTCCACCATTTTTCTAATGGCCTTGATATGTTTTTCTGTGGTTCCACAGCAACCTCCAAGGATATTCACACAACCTTTTTCAACTACTGTTTGCAATATACCGGCATTCTCCTCGGGACCCACCGTATAGTTTCCTTCCTTGTCGGGAAAGCCCGCATTCGGATGGGCAGTCACATAGAAGGGACTGATACTCGCAAGCTTCTCGATAACAGGAGCCATCTCCTTGGCTCCTGTGGAACAATTCAGCCCCAAGGAAAACAAAGGATATTGACTCAAGGAGGTAACCATGCTTTCCAAATCCTGCCCACAGAGCATTCTTCCACTATTGTCACTGAATGTCACACTTACCATAAGAGGTATCTCTGCCTGCTTTTCTTCCATGGCTTGTAGGCAGGCATGGATGGCGGCTTTAGCCACCAAAGTATCAAATACTGTCTCAATCAAAAACAAATCCACCCCTCCGTCAAGAAGGGCTCGAGCCTGCTCAAGATACATTGCCACAAACTGATCAAAATCATATTTGCGGTAGGAGAGGTCATCCACATTGGTAGAGAGTGCAAGATTTTCTTTGGTGGGACCAAGAACCCCGGCGACAAGTACCTCCCTGCCGGCAATTGCATCCTTGGCTATTTGGCATGCCCTGAGGTTGATATCCCGTACTTCGTCTTCCAATCCATATTCGTCAAGAGAGAATCCATTGGCGCAAAAGGTATTGGTCTCAATGATGTCACATCCTGCATCTATGTAGGAATTGTGGATGGACCGCACCACATCGGGCCGATTGATATTCAAGAGCTCGTTGCAACTTGTCTCACAACAATTGGTACGAGGATTGAAAAAAGATTGATCACTCAATTTAAGTTGCTGGATCATCGTCCCCATAGCACCATCAAGCACAAGGATGCGCTTTTGTATGGCCTCGGTTATCTTCATAGCTTCTCAACCTCCAGCCGCCCATAAAGGGCAAGTCTCTCATTACATACCACCAATGCGCTGATAATCTTCTCTTTGTGGGAAATTCTTTTAATCACAACATCCACTTGAGTCTCGTCGGTGACCTGATTACAAAAAGCAGTAGCATAGGCGTCACTCAAGGCACTATCATGGCAAGCCACCATCACCGCATCCGCCCGGCCAAAACTGAAGGAAGGACCCGTCTTCCCACTACTGGTGCAAACACCCAAAGGACAATCCTCCGCCTTTATCCGGATAGCGACATGACCACTGAAACCACTCCCCGGTGCAAGCAACTTTACCAGGATCGGTTCCTTGACATCCAGATAAAGGTCCCCTCCATTTTCAATCACAATCTCCTGTAACCCACACTTCCGTTTGAGGTGAACCCCTACTTCCTGGGCTATTGCTCCTGCAACAGAAGCCATCGGGCCAACCTTTGCCTCACCAGAGGCAAGAATCATAGTATTTATAAGGCTATGCCCACTTGGAATCGGATTGTCCAATGGGATGAAACTTGAAAGGAAACGTCTGTCCGGATAGTTTAGGATTTGATTTCTCAATTGCATGGTCTTTCTTCTGGCTTCTTTCATTACCAAATCCATTTCTCTGGTTTTGGGGGTATACCCGACAAACAGATCGCTTTCCTGGATGCTGAAGGAGAAAGTCCCAAACTTCTCACCAAGCATCCCTCTCCGATAGGTACGTTCCTGGAACATCAGGCAATAGTGAACAACTTCAGTGGGCAAGCATGGACACAAAGAGCGCATACCACACACTTGTCACTGTCATAGACCAGTTTCCAATCCCTATCAAGGGAAAGGGCCCCACTGTTACAGACTGCAGTGCAAGCACCACAATCAATACACTTCTCACTATCGAAAATCAAGTCCTTGGACATAGGAGAAACCACCACTCCAATATCCTTAAGCCATTTCTCAGCTTCCTTGAGATTGTCCGGCTTGCCTTCAAGTTCTACGACAAGCATGCCACCCTTACCTGAGGAGACATCCCCATTAAGAATGTTAATCTCCACATCATAGGAACGAACCAGCTTGCTTACGAGAGGCTGGTTCACTAAATTGGGAGCAAACCGCAAAGTAAATCTTTTTTTCATTGGGTATCCCTCTGGCGTTGCGTCATTGTCTTCACAGAGCTGTCCTTAGGGAACTTTGCAACCGGCTCAGTGAGAAAGAACTCTCCTTTGCAAATCCACTGTTTGAGAAGCTCAGCTATCTCCCGTGCCCTGTTGAGCGACGCCATCGGTGCCGTTCTCACTTTTTCTCCATTAATTTCAAGAAAGCCACTTTGCAATTGTGCATAGTTTGTTCTTAGAATTGCAGGATGCCCTTTCCTGCCATAGTCGCATACCTCTGTTTCAATCTCCTGGTTGCTGATTGCCAGATGCTGCGCCATATCCACATCCAACACAGGAATAGGTACGCCCAGCCCTACAAACATTGACACCCCGTATTTGTAGTAATAAGCGGCTTTCAGATAGCGGGTATCCATCTGCTTGGCATCGCCAATGACTGCCAGGGTTCCCGCCGACCCAATCGGGACGCCCTTGTCGTTTCGGTTTTGCATGGTATTGAACTGTGTCCCATTCCAAACCACATACCCTTGCGCCCCACCAAGAAAAATTCTAGTACCAATGCCGATGGTCCTGAAAAAGGGATCATTGAGCAATGGGGAAAGCTCTCCGCTGGTAGAATAGGTCACGTTGTTGTTATGAGGGAGCAGACAACCCATGTACGTATACAGGATGCTATCAGTACTGTTGGTGGCGGCATTATAGTTCTGGTATCCGTTGCGGGGATTGAACAGATAGAATTCATTGACCGTATCCTTATTAATCCAAGTGTCAATCTCCTTGGTTGGATAACAATCGGTACCTTTGCCTCGGGCACGCAAATGAAGGTCCTTGCCAGTGACAAGATCCTCGATGACATTCGCTCCTCCATAGGTACAGTCATAGCGGCTTTCAGCTGTCGCCCCGATATAGCTGTCCACAGCAGCCAGGCCTTCATAGCAATTCACTCCGTTGAGCTCTATCTCCTCCATGCGGATACCAGGCTCCCAATGCCCAAAATTAATTACGGCACCACTTGAGCACATGGGACCAAATGTGGCTGTGGTGACCACATCCACTTCTTCTGCAAGCTCTTCAAGGCTTTTGCTCTTCGCCATCTGGGTGAATTGCTGGGCAGTCACCACTACCGACGAACCATTCTTAATCTTTTCGTTGATTGAACCAATAGTTTTAGGCATATCAGCCTCCAATAGTGAGCACTTTCATAAGATGGTAGGCAGGGACTTCGTACGGATGGGCTTCTTTCAAAGCATGAATGGCAGCTTCTACCTGCTTCTCCTCAACAATCACTTCGAGCCGCCATTCTTCCACTATTTCCAATTCGTTCTGGTGTCCAAGGAAGGGATGACTTCCGACCAAAGGTCTGAATTGCCCTTGTCCCTTGGTGGCCCAGCAACATTGATCATAGCCATCCATCTTGCCACAACCAACAGCGAAGAGAGCTTGTTTTACCTTCTCAAGGTGAGATTCAGGAACATAAGTGACCAACACATACATACTATGAGATGGTAGGGAATTACACAAATGAGAGCAATAGGCTATTATCGGGATATGCGCAAACTTTTTGTTTTTCTTGGCAACCCTGGAAAAGTTTATGAGAGAACACGCCATAATAGTGGATTCCGATTATGCGACTATCTCTATCCTTCCTTGAATTGGCAAAAAAAGTTCCATGCTCTCTATGCCCAACAAGAGATAAAACTTCTCAAACCTCAGACTTTTATGAATGAAAGTGGAATCAGTGTGGAAGAGGCCGCTTCTTTTTTCCACTTGGTCCCTGAGGAAATTCTTGTAGCCCATGATGATCTGGAATTACCTCTGGGAACAGCCAGACTCCAACTTGGAGGAGGGCTTCAGGGACATAACGGGTTAAAATCCATCAGAGAACATCTAGGTTCTGACCAGTTCGCTCGGCTGAGAATTGGTATTGGGCGCCCATCCCATGGCTCTGTGGCCCAGTTCGTGCTCGACCCTTTCGATATGGATGAGGAGATAGCCCTCTCGGTGTTGTTCCCCAAAATACAAGACATGCTCAATGAAATAAACCGGATGCCTCAGGAAATTACTCTTTGAGCCGGTCGTTTTGACAAATATAAAAGTCAATCTTGCTTGGTGCTTGTTCCCAATGGTATACTTAGTGGGTATCAGGAGGAAACCTTTGACAAACCATGATATGAGAATCTCGGTTCGAGCCCGGACCGAGTTGGGCTTTTTCTCTCCTGTTTTTTGCGAGACCACAGAGCTGTCTACCATTTATAAAGAAGCCAATGACCTCACCTATCGGTACAATCAGCTTGTAACAAAAAAACAGGGAACTGATTTCGTTTCATCGGCCAATATCCATGCAACCGCCATCTTGCATATGATATACCAGACGGTACTTTCCCGATATCTAAAGGACACCCAACCCGATTTTTTTGAGCGAATGGCCACTCTGGTTTACAAAAATCATAATTGCCAGGAAGTACTTGCCTTTTACGCCAAGGAATTTCCCTCTCCCCTTCTGGCCGAAAGACAACCTGATATCAAGGAATTCACTGAGGAATCCTTACGGGGTTTCTTTGTTCATCAGATTATCCTTGAAAATAAAGCTTTTGTAAAAGTCGCAAAACCTTTCATCAATCCGGAAGGTATCGTGTTTCCTTTGGGAACCCAGGCTCTGAGTGCTCTTCTGGGAGGATCACAGGAAACCGCATTGATGGGATTACATAATGACGAGGATATCTTCAGCTTCCTAACGCAACCGGCAAAACTGTTTCCCGATTCACTTACGGACCAGATAACTTACATCCTTGCGAATTGGCAGGAGTATATTCCTGAAACCATGAAAACATTGCTTCTCCATGCCCTTTCCTTTATTAAGGAAGAGTCCGTACCTAGGTTTTCCAACAACGGAGGAGGGAAGCCCGAGCTTCTGGTACCTGACTACAACTGCTTGGATAATGAGTATGAGGCTTTCACCGATGATAAAAGCTGGATGCCTAATGTGGTGATGATAGCCAAAAGCACCTTGGTTTGGCTTGACCAGCTGACCAAGCAATATGGTCATAGCATCACAAGGCTTGATCAGATTCCCGACCAAGAACTTGATCTTTTGCATGAACGGGGTTTCACCGCCCTGTGGCTTATCGGACTCTGGGAACGCTCCGTAGCAAGCAAGACCATCAAAAACCTTTGTGGAAATCCTGATGCAGAGGCTTCCGCCTATTCCCTGAAAGATTATGAGATTGCTTCTTCCATCGGAGGATGGAAGGCCTTGGAGAACTTGAGGAGCCGTTGTACTGAACGTGGCATTCGCCTTGCGAGTGACATGGTGCCAAATCATACCGGTATCGATGGAAACTGGGTGTTTTCCCATCCTGAGTATTTTATTCAGCAGGACTATCCGCCCTTCCCTTCTTACACCTATAATGGCCCGAATCTTTCACAGAATCCTGATATCGAGATTAAGTTGGAGGATCATTACTATGACCGTAGCGATGCTGCTGTCACTTTCCGAAGAAAGGAACTCAATACAGGAAAAACCTCATATATTTTCCACGGCAATGATGGTACATCGATGCCTTGGAATGATACAGCACAACTAGATTTCCTTAATCCTTTAACGAGAGAGGCTGTCTTTCAGCAAATTCGTCATGTAGCTCGGAATTTCTCCATCATTCGTTTCGATGCCGCCATGACCCTAACCAAGAAACACATTAGAAGACTATGGTATCCTCAACTTGGAGAAGGTGGAGACATCGCAGGGCGTGCTTGCGCAAGTATGAGTATCGAACAGTTCAACACGAGCATCCCCCAGGAATTCTGGCGTGAGGTCGTAGATAGAATCGCTACAGAACTTCCTGACACATTGTTATTGGCCGAGGCCTTCTGGATGATGGAAGGTTATTTTGTCCGGACACTTGGAATGCATCGTGTATATAACAGCGCATTCATGAATATGCTCAAAAACCAAGAGAACAAGAAATATCGTGATACCATCAAAAAAACAATCAGTTTTGAACCAGAGATTCTCAAACGCTTTGTTAATTTCATGAGCAATCCTGATGAAGACACCGCCATCGCCCAATTCGGGGATGGGGATAAATACTTTGGAGTGTTTACTCTCCTTGCCACCATGCCTGGACTTCCTATGATCGGTCATGGCCAGATTGAGGGATATCGTGAGAAATATGGCATGGAATACAAACGCGCCTATTGGAACGAGACACCGAATGAGGGCTTGGTTAACGAGCATTACCGCAGGATATTCCCCTTGCTAAGGAAAAGATATCTCTATAGCGGAATTGAGAACTTTCAGTTCTTTGATTTATGCAATAAATATGGGATGGTGGAGGAGTCAGCATATTGTTATGTTAATGGGACGGATACCGAACGTTCTTTGGTGCTGTACAATAACCAATATCAAAGTGTCGAGGGCATCATCAAGACAAGTGCTCCGAAATTAGTAAAAGGAGAAACCCCTCTCACAAAGACATGCACCATCGCTGAATCGTTGGGTCTGAGTCTCGGAGGACGGAGATTTATCATCTACACAAAATTCCCCACAGGGTATTTCTATGTTGTCCCTTCATTGCAAATCTTTGATCAAGGATGCCATTTCCATCTTGAGGGATATGAGACCATTGTTCTTACCAACATCCACGAAGTACTTGATGAGGATGGGTCTTATGAGGAATTGTACAATGCCCTCAGGGGAGAAGGAACCTTGAATATTGAAGAGGAAATCGCTTTCATCAGGCTCAGACCTATCCACAATGCCCTGGATTTGATACGCAGTGAGAAATTTTTCAATCTTTTTGGTTCATTGCTTGAGGGCTCCTCGTCATCGAAACTTGAGAGAAAACTCATATTGATGCTTGCGGAAAGCTATGCTCATTTAAGCGTTGCCGCTGATTCTCTTCCTGTCTCCAGTGCCTCTTATCTTCCTTCTGCTGCCAAGGACATTAATCCAAACGTGATGCTGACACAGTTAAGGCGTTGTTTCTCGCTTTTCAATGAAAAAGCTGGGTGCGGACTCTTCCTCCATGGGGCACAAATCATGGAAGAGTTGCCGATTGTATTCGCTGTCGCATTTATACTCAAGCCTTTCCTTCAGGAAAATACCTCGGTCAGGCAGGCGATGGAGATTGCTGACAAATTGTTACTTCACAGATTCTTCCAAAACCAATTGAAGAAAATTGGTGTTGCAGGTAATGAAGCCCGTAAGGTTTGCCATCTGGGAGCAATCCTGGAAGGGGGTGGAAAAACAGTTTCCCCAAGCGAGGACCCTCTTGTAATGATTGATTCCCTTCTTCAGGATGAGGGGGTAAGGACTTATGTTGGTTGTAATGAATACCAGGGTGTCCTCTGGTACAGAAAAGAAACGTTACAGGAAGTGATTTTCGTCTCGGCTATCTCAGCGTACGCCAACGGGAATATTTCAGATGCTTCAAAATATGTGCAAACTCTTTTATGCAAGGAGGAAAAAGCAGGATATCGCTTGGAAGAGTTCCTAAAGAAGGGTGTTTGATTGACTTGGATAAGCTGATAAGCTACTCTATTTGATATGAAAACTTGGATTACATATTTGGCAGCTACAGCTCTGGCCTTGGCTACAACCTTGTTGATGGGCCAGAGTCCTCTGTTCGTGACCATCATGTCCAGCGTGACTGTTTTGTTTGAGCAGGTTGGCCTTTGCATCCTTTTTCTTCTCATTTGCTTTGGCTTTACCAGTGGCATCGCCTCAATCAGAAAAGATAACAATCTGAAGAAGGTTTGTGGCACAACGATAGTATGGGCTGTTGTCAGTACGTTTGCCCTGGTCCTTCTCTCGGTTGCAGTGTTCACCATTCTTCCTTCAAAGTTTCCTGCAACCAGCACCACAGGAAACGATTCGTCCTTTATTACTTCTTATCCTTTGTCAAAGTTCAATGGCTTTCAGAACCTTTTCCCCGCTAACCCTCTGATTATATTGTCTTTTATCCAGAACTTTCTGCTTCCTCTCTTGCTCGTCACGTTTGTCATCGGTTATTTTCTTAAACCGGATGTCGAGGTCATACGACCTGCCTATGTGGTGATGAACAGCTTCAGTGAATTGATGTTCCGTCTCTCCAGGGCTTTCACCAGTGTCTCCTATTTCTTCGTTTTCTTTGCCGCAGGTTATTTCTTTTCCAATATCTACGGAGAGGGTTCCCTATTCGTTGCCGTTCGTTTCCTAATCATGCTTTGCCTTGGATGTTTGGCAACCATCCTTATTGTTATTCCCTTATTGTTTTCCCTTTTCACCAGTTTCAAGACAAACCCTTACCAGCTTATCTATCGAAGTATAGCTTCCTTGGCTGTTGGCCTTTTTACTGGCAACATCCTTCTGAGCACGGTCTTTAATGAACCAATCAGCCGGCATAACCTGGGTTGCCAAAAACGCATCAGCGCAACCACCATCCCGTTTTATGCACTTATCGGTCGGGGTGGTTCCGCCATGATTGCTACGCTTTGCACCCTGAGTCTGCTCTATAGTGCGACAGGAAACATGCCCGAGAGCAAGGTCATGCTTCTTATTGCCCTTTCTTGTAGCCTGATGAGTTTTTGTTCCTCGATTGGTATCGGAGAGGAAGTGTTCTTGATTTGTGTCTTGTCACTTAGAGTCCTGCACATCAATGTGTATGGTTCAGAGGTGACGCTTCTAGGCTTGTTACCCCTGTTGAATGGTATGGGTGTCATGATTGATAACCTTCTTGCCGGTATGGGTAGCTGCTACACA
>JBAXZS010000055.1:0-11697 GCA_041670175.1 Sphaerochaetaceae bacterium
AGATGCTGAGGTGTGTCTCCTTTCCGGCGCTCCCGTCCAGACTTATAAAAAAGGCAATGCCCTGGCCGCATGGTTCTATGAGACAAAGGACGGGAAAACTGTCCGACGCATGCTGGGAGCCGCTGATGTACTTTCCGCAAACCCCACAGCTGAAAAGCCAGAGGAACTAGAATCACGACGCTATTTGGGTCTTGATGCTTTAGAAACCAGTGAGATGGTCATGAACGCCCATCGGACATTGCTGGGAAGATTCTTAGAAAATGGAAACGTCTCCCAAGAACATAGCCTTGCAACAATCCCTTCTCTGCCACAACTGCGCATGACGAGGAGATTAATCGGCAAGTACACGATGCATGAAACAGAACAACATCAGCAAGTGCCTGATAGCGTGGGACTTATCAGCGATTGGAGAAAAAACGGACCAATATATGAACTTCCGCTCCGGTGTCTCTACTCCGAAGCAGTACCAAACCTTGCTACAGTAGGCAGATGCATATCAGTCACCGATGAAATGTGGGACATCACAAGGGTGATTCCTCCGGCAGTAGTTTCAGGACAGGCAGCAGGCACCGTTTTCACCCTCTGCGATGATCTTACAAAACTGGATGTACGCAAATTTCAGGAAACCTTGAGAAAGGATGGAGTCATAATCCATGAACAGGATCTTTGAATGTGTATTTTCCCATCGGCATCCACAAAGGCTCTGATGAGAGAAATAAGGAATCTTTTTAGGAGGAATTAATGAAAAAATTCTTTGCAGTATTGTTGGTTGCGTTGGTTGCATCGATTGCAGTATTTGCAAACGGAGCAAGTGAGACAAAAGAAACGGCAGGAACCGGAGAAAAAATGCTTTTCAGAGTTTCTATGCCGGAGGCTTCGACAGACAACAAAGCACTTGCCATCATGCAGGTTGTCGAGAATATCGAAAAACGTACTGAAGGCAGAGTGACCTTCGAAGTGTACTATAATGGTGAGCTAGGAAATTTCACCGATACCATCGAAGGGATTTCTCTCGGATCGAACATCATCGACGGGACTTCCGGTGATGCATATGCCCCTTATGGGTGCCCCGATATGACCGCCCTAAACCTTATGTATCTCTATCCTGATTCGGATTCCGTCATGAGATTCAACGATTCCGACCTGTTCAAACAGATGAGTGCTGAATTGAAAGCCAAATCAGGAATAAAAATGATCTGCATGAACTGGTGTGGTGCTCCCCGTGAAATTCTTTCAACGAAACCAATCAATTCCGTCACTGATCTCAAAGGAATCATGATTCGTGTTCCGCTTCCACCCTATGTCTCTTTCTTCAATAGACTTGGTTGCAGTACAGTCCAAATGACAATGGCCGAAGTCTATACCGGAATGCAACAGGGTATGCTGGATGCTTGTGAGTTTCCTCTTGGAACCATCTTCACCAATTCACTTCAGGAAGTCGGCAAGTATTGCTTCCTTTCCGACCATACCTTTGCTCCGACATGCTGGGGTATGAGTGGTGCATTGTTCAACAAGTTATCAAAGGAAGACCAGGCAATATTTGTGGAGGAGTTCTCGAAAGGTGGTGAATATTTCACCAGTCTGAACAAATCCAACATGGCTGATTACCGCAAGAAATTGGAAACAGCAGGAGTCAAGTTCGTCGAGCCGTCTGAAGCAGACAAAAAAGTGATGGCTACTGCTTCTGCAGATGCGGTGAAGGATTTCCCTGAACTCAGCGTAGGACTAGTAGACAAAATCATCGCCGCAATGGCAAAATAACCAGCCTTTCCACCAGATGCCGATAACGATGTCGGCATCTGGTTCTCCGGTCCTGCAAAACAGGCCTTTTGCTACAAAAAAGAGGTATTTCATTGAAAACTAAAATCACTCCTCTATGGGTTGTGAAAAACTTTGAGGAAATCATAGCTTCCACGGCCATTGCTGCGATGCTTGTCATTTGTTCATGCAACGTTTTTGCACGTTATGTGCTAAAAAATGCCATTAGTTGGTCAGATGAAGTGGATATCTGTCTCCTTGCTTGGGCTACTTTCGTAGGAAGTGCTGCGGCATACAAGAGGAATCTTCATTACGGAATGGATTTCCTTATGAGCCAAATGCCTGAAAAAAGCAAGCAAATTGTTCATATCATCATTACGGCCATCATCACAACCACATGTGCTTTCCTTGCCTATCATAGTTGGATCTTCACTTCAAAAGCAGTGAAAGTCATGCCGTACACCAGGCTCTCCTACAAGTATATTGATGCTTCAGCGGTTGTCGGTTTCACCAGTATGGCAATCTACTCCATCATCTACATGGTTCAGGCATGTGTCGCACCGAATAAATTCAAGGCACGATATCAGGATGAGGATACAAAAAATCTTGAGGAGAGAAAAAAATGACATTCCTACCGATTATTTTACTTGCCATCCTGTTTGTTCTGGGAGTTCCTGTTGCATTTGCCCTGATCATCGGATGCATCCCTTACTTTTTGTCTGATCCGTTTCTTTCCGTACAAGTCATCGTTCAGAAACTCATCACCAATACTGAATCGGTTTCATTGATGGCGATTCCTTTCTTCATCACGGCCGGTTCCATCATGAATGAGTCAGGAATCACGGAAAAACTGCTCAATCTTGCAGATGCCCTCGTCGGCCATTTTGTTGGAGGGCTTGGACAAGCAAATGTCCTGCTTTCCACATTCATGGGAGGTATCTCCGGTTCCGGTGCTGCCGACATCGCAATGGAATGTAAGGTTCTGGTTCCCGAGATGGAGAAACATGGATACGACAAAGGGTTCTCAGCAGCAGTAACAGCTGCTTCAGGATGTATCACTCCAATCATTCCACCGGGAGTCGGGCTTGTGGTGTATGCCTGTACCGTGGAAGTACCGGTCGGCAAACTGCTTATGGCAGGCTATGTCCCTGGGATTCTGATGTGTATTGGGATGATGATTGTGGTGCATTTTATTTCGAAAAAAAGGGGATATAAGGCCGTACGAGAACACATGGTCCCCTTTAGACAAATCATGAAGATGGTCGGCCAATCGCTCTGGGCGTTGTTCCTACCACTGGTGCTCATCATGGGGTTACGTTTTGGAGTCTTCACCGCAACCGAAGGTGGTGCCTTGATGGCAGTTTACTCCTTGATTATAGGGAAGTTTGTATACAAAAAACTTGATTTGAAAAAACTACCGAAAATCATGCTTGACGCAGCCCTCTCGACGGCAACCGTCATGCTCATCATGTGTGGAGCAAAAGTATTCAGCTATTATCTCAGTTGGGCTCGTCTTCCCCACATCATGACCACGGCAATCATGAGCGTCGCCAACAACAAGTATTTGTTTCTTCTTTTGTCCAACCTGTTGTTGCTTGTCATGGGTATGTTCATGGATGCGATGCCATGCATGATTGTTGTCGCTCCGCTTCTCGCTCCCATTGCGAATGAGATGGGCATCAACATGATCCAATTTGGCATCATCATGGTATTGAACAGTGCAATCGGAGCCATAACTCCTCCATTTGGTAACTATATTTTTCAAACGGCTGGTATTTTGAAGATAAAGACACAACTACTATACAAAGAGCTGATACCATTCGTAATAGTATGTCTGGTGGTGCTATTGCTCATAACCTATGTGCCCTGGCTCTCGACCATTGTGCCACACCTTGTATATGGAAGCGTTTGAAGAAGTGAGGAATGAACAACATGAACAGTAATATTAATCCACGGACATTGAAAATTACGGATATGAGATTTGTGGACATCGATGGAGCCCCAAAGCGTTCCACCATTCTCAAGATTATGACGAATCAAGGTCTCGAAGGATACGGAGAGGTGAGGGATGCATCCAGCAAGACCTATGCATTGATGCTAAAGTCCAGAATACTTGGGGAGAATCCTTGCGATGTGGACAGAATCTTCCGGAAGCTCAAGCAATTCGGCGGTCCGTCTAGGCAGGCTGGGGGCGTTTGCGGCATAGAGATTGCGCTTTGGGATCTTTGTGGTAAGGCCTGGGGTGTGCCTCTGTACCAATTACTGGGGGGAAAATTTCGAGATAAGGTGCGGGTCTACTGCGATACTGATGTCGACGGCAAGCATACTGGACATGCCATGGGACTGGAATTGAAAAAGCGGATGGACATGGGTTTCACTATCCTAAAGATGGATCTAGGCATTGGTCTTCTGATGGATGAACCGGGATGCATCACTGCTCCGCTTGGATTCCTTGATGATATGAAGCATTATGCAGGACACATCGTCAACGTACAGGATGGTTCAGTTACGGCCGACATGGTGAGACAGCAAGAAAGCTATCAGATTGTAACGACCCCTCATCCAATGACCGGTATGCAGATTACGGAAAAAGGTCTCGACGTACTTGAAGAGTACGTACGACAAGTCCGTGAGGTCATCGGATATGAAGTGCCAATCGCCATCGACCATTTCGGCCATGTCTGTGTCGAGTCCTGTATCCGGTTCCTCAAAAGGATGGAAAAGTACAATCTTGCCTGGGCAGAGGATATGGTCCCCTGGATGTATACGGACCAGTATGTGCGCATGAGAAATTCCACCTCAGTACCCATTTGTACAGGAGAAGACCTTTATTTGAAGGAACAATTCGAAACATTGATGAAGGCAGGTGGCGTTTCGATCATCCATCCAGACATTCTCTCCTGTGGAGGTGCTTTGGAACTGAAGAAGATAGGAAATCTTGCCGGACAATATGGAGTGGCAGTTGCGATTCACATGGCGGAGAGCCCGATTGCATGTATGGCAGCCGTACATGTGGCTGCCGCCATGCAGTATGTACTTGCCATTGAATTCCATTCCGTGAAAATCCCTTGGTGGCAGGATATGGTCAACGGCCTTCCAAAGCCTTTCATCAAAGAGGGATTCATCGAAGTGCCTGATACTCCGGGACTCGGTATCGAATCATTGAATGAGGAAGTGCTCAAGGCACACATCAACCCGGAGATTTCCGGAATGTGGGAAGAAACTTCTGCTTGGGATAAGGAATTTTCAAACGATAGAATTTGGAGCTAAAACAATAATTAATACGATGGAGAGTGAAACTAAATGAATTTCAACAAAAAAGAAGATATCATCGCCATTACATCATCCTGGAAAGGTGAACGGTTTCCAGACGGAAGGCCGAAGGTGGCTGACAAGTATCTGGATGCCCTTTCCAAAATGACATTGGAAGAAATCTGGAAACCAATCTTTGTCAAAGGGTATGAGAACCAGTTCATCGCAATGAAATCCCTGCATCCCGAGTTCAAGGAAGATGGAACGGTAAATAAGAAACTGGTCGGCCGTGCGGTTACGGCAGTGTATGCACCAGCAAGACCTGATTATTTTGAAAGCATGATGAATATAGCGAAAAGCCAAGGCTATACGGGGACACCGAACCAATGGGTGCTTGACTCTCTCATCAATCGAGATGTAATTGTCATCGACATGTATGATAAGATTTTCAAGGGGACTTTTCTCGGCGGAAACCTGACAACGGCACTCAAAAAGAAAACGGAAAATGGCGGCGCTGTCATCTGGGGAGGTATCAGGGATGTGGAGCAGATGCACAGAATCCAGGATGTCCAAGTATATTATCGTGGCATCGACCCTACTCCCATTAGGGATTTCGTCCTCACGGGCTTCAATGTCCCAGCCAGATTAGGAAGCGGTAGGAAAACTGCCATATGTCTGCCCGGTGATATCGTTTATGGATGTAGTGGCGGAGTTCTTTTCATTCCTCCGACGCTTGCAGTAGAAGTCGTTGAAAGTGGAGCGAAAACCCAAGTCAAAGATCTTTTCGGCTTTGAGATGATTAGCCAAAACCGCTTTACCACGGCCCAAATTGACAAGAACACCTGGAGTGAAGAGATGTTAGACCTTCTTCAAAAATTCATCAAGGACAATCCTCAAGGGAAAGAATACGGGGATTTGGATTGGTCAAATGAATATCTGCTGGCAAGGAAAGGTGATCCCACAGATACCCAATCCGCTTTGTAACAAGGCGGATTGTTGTATCGACATACGGAGGCAGGACATGTTTGATGTAAAGAATAAAAAAGTATTGGTGACAGGTTCAACTCAGGGAATAGGGAAGGAAATCGCAACTGCTTTTGCAACTTCCAATGCTGAAGTCTGGATCCATGGATCAAGGCAAGAGAAGACGGAACGGGTAGCTAAAGAAATCGGGATGAGTTGCCGTCCTGTATGGGCAGACCTGACAGAGAATGATTGTGCCGAAAAATTGTTTTCGGTGACAGGGGATATCGATATTCTTATCCTCAACGCATCGATTCAATACCGTCATTCCTGGAAAGAAATTACAACGGAAGAATTTGATACTCAGATGCATGTTAATCTTTTGAGTTCTCTCAAATTAATCCAGAAGTACTACCCATCCATGTTTGAAAAGAAATGGGGAAGGATTATCACCATTGGAAGCGTGCAGCAAAATGTACCCCATAAAGACATGGCCATCTATGCAGCATCAAAAGCTGGTCTCGACAATATGGTAAAGAACTTGGCAAAGCAACTGGCACCGAACCAGGTGACGGTCAATAATGTTATTCCCGGTGCAATGGCGACTCCGCGCAATGCCACCGTCATCGAGGACAAACAGTATCTTACAAAAGTACTCAAGGGAATTCCCTTGGGACGTATGGGGAAAGCCTCTGACTGTAACGGCGTCTGCCTGCTCTTGGCCAGTGAGGAAGGAGCCTATATTACTGGATCCACTATCAGCATAGACGGTGGCATGAGCTTATAGGTTATGGAAGAACGCTTGAAACATCTTTATTTTGCGTCCTGTGCACAGGATGGGGGAATTTATCATTTTCAACTGCTGGATGATAGATTCCTCTCCTTTTGCGAAAAGACTTCCATCGACCGTCCCATGTACATAATCCAAGAAGCCGACAGGCTTTTTGTCTTGCTTCGAAGTCCTTTCGGAAAAACCAAGGAGAGTGGCCTTATCAGTTTCCCAATCGAGGAAGAAGGCAGGCTGGGAAATGCATCTAGTGTTATCTCGACCAAAGGGGAAGTGGCTTGTCATCTCTGCTCCTTCGAAGGGCAGACGTATGCCGTCAACTATGCCTCAGGCTCATTGTTTTCAACGGGAGGGAATCTTGTTGTTCGCCATTATGGTCATGGAATTGATCCGAAACGACAGCAGGACGCTCATCCACACATGGTCACCCCAACCCCCGATGGAAAGTTTCTCATGTGTACCGATCTCGGGCTTGATAGGATCTTCATTTACGACAAGTTTCTGCAAGAATTGAGCAATGTTTCTTCTCCTGCAGGAAACGGTCCGAGACATCTTTGTGTACTGGATTGCGGACACGTGGCTTGCTCTGATGAACTTTCCTGTACTGTGAGTGTCTATGCTTACCACCAAGGGGTCTTGGAGCATGAGGCTTCCCTTCCGCTTTTCGAAGAAGCAAAAACTAAAGGCGCAACTCCAGCGGCAATCAGGTTATGGAACGAACATGTGTATATTTCCGTCCGGGGAGCAGATGTTATTGTCGTTTTTCGATGGAACCAAGGAAAGTTAGAAAAGGTACAGACGAAATCTTGTGAAGGAAAATCCCCACGAGATATACTGATTGTCGACGGCATCCTTTTGTGTATGAACGAAACCTCATCGACAGTAACCATGTTCCAGCTAAATGGCAAAGGTTTCATTGGCAATAAGATTGGAAACGATTTGCAGATAGCGAACGTTCTTTGTGCCGTGCAGGGGAGTTGACAGATGCCTTGCAAATTAGGAAGAAGAGAAGGGTCGTACACATTTCTCGAAATGGAATTACCTTCAAAGGTACAGGATCGTTCTTGCATACGGTTGTACTACAACCGACTGGAGCCCAGACATAGGGAAGAGCTCCCACATTCCCACCTTGCCGTCGAAATTGACATGTTCAGTAATGATTGCAAAGGTATCTATGTAATCGGCAACAAACACTATTCAATCGAGTCAGGTGATATCTTCATACTAAGAAGTAATGAACAACACAGTATCGTACGTCTGACGGGAAAGCAGTGCGTTTGCACTGGAATCCAGTTTTCCCCGGAATTCATCTGGTCCCCCAGCAATGATTTGGGAAGCTTGTCCTTTATTTACGAATTGTTCGTCGATTCCAAACCTGATTTCAACCACAAGCTTTCGAGCGATGGCCAGCTCATGGAACATGTGAAACATGAGTTCAATGATATCGTGACAGAATTCAAACAAAGACATAAGGGCTACAGTCTCATGGTAAAAATGAAGCTCATCACCATTTTGGTCATGCTGGCAAGGAGTCTTATCCCGGAAAACAATCCATCACGGGGTTACCAGATTCAAAGCAAAAAAAGAGTGATGATTGAGAACACGCTCAATTATCTTGATGCCCATTATCTGGAACCGCTTACGCTGGAGGAAATCAGCAAGAATGTCAACATGAGCTCTTCCTATCTTGAGCAGTTGTTCAAGACACTGAACGGATTTTCCGTCTGGGATTACATTATTTCCAAACGAATTGAGGCATCCAAAAAGATGCTTGCCTCGACTGAAGATAGAATTCTTGATATCGGCATGAATAGTGGTTTCAATTCGCTCACCTACTTTAACCGTGCATTTAAACGTATCACTGGCATATCACCGAAAGAATATAGGAAAAAGACCAGGATGGCAGATCCCAATGAGACGGCTGAACAATTTGAAACCAAAGACAGCGTCATCTCATGAACCTTGAAGATAGGGAAAAACCTGATTGCGTTCTGGTCAAAAACCTCATTAAGATTAACATCACAAAACTCTCGTTGGCGATTTTCAGTATGGTTGTTTCCATCACATCAACATCAACCATTGACCAGACAGAAAGAAATTCAATACCAGCCACTTCTCAAAAGATATTTATGTACGAGGAAAGACAACCGTCCCTTTTTTGGTTCAATCATTTTTCTTGGGGATTAATCAAACACATGACAGATAAATGTAATTGAAAAGATCAGACTAAGCTCTTAAAGTTTTGTTAACAACAACATACTCAGAGACAAAGCCAATATGGAAGAATATATCAGATTTCTTTTTCATTGAAAGGTTTCACTAATACAGAAACAGAAATAAGGACACCTACTACAGACAGGACAATGTACCTGATTAAAGAAATCTTGAACTCGTCAGAGCAGAATCCAATATGCGAGAAAGGTGATTGCAAAATACATGTGCATGATTCATACGATGTCAATCTCAGATATCTGTGTCTTGGGAAAACCTTTTCCTGCATATGTTTTGACAAGCACAGGTATAGGTGTCCTGAGTGCGTGAAGACTTGAGATGCAGGCCATTCCATTCAAGGCAGAAGACCATAGGATGGTGGAGGAACTTTTCAGCTATATCAGGAATCCTCCTGCCTGTGGCTTTATAAACAAGGAAGTTGCAGAGCTGACAGGTCTTGGGAGAAACACCTCAATGATATAGATCTCCAACGTCTCAAGGAGAAATACATTATAGATGGCAAAAAGCTCATACAACCGGAACAACAAGCCAAAATCCTCGGTATCAATGAGTTCAAGCTACATGACAGACATAAATATGCAACTGTCATCATGGATATAGACACAGGACACATCCGTATACAATTTACTTTTGAACAAAATGTGATGTTATGTACCATCATAATCCATGGATTGAAGATTCAAGCCCTTTTGGGCCCAAACGAAAAACTCGTTACATGAAAGCAAGGAGTTCCCTGTTTATTGGTAAATACAAGCTGTTTTTGATATAGTGACTATGTCTTCTCTAACCGGACCAGTCTCTTTATCATGCAGTACGTTACTTATCTTCGGTCCAGGTGAAAGTTCTTGTCAGGCCCTTGAAGTGCGTCCATTTTTCTGTCAGGTGCCGGTACCTTCCCGCTACGATACCAGGACTGAGGGAAAGATCCTGTGCCAAAGCAAGTATTTCTTGCTCTGTGGTAAAACCAACAATCACAGAATCATATTTTTCTGGAATCAAGATATCGGCAGCAAAACGGTCAGCATTCTGTTCTTCCTCATCAGTACTATTCTTCTCTGCGATATAAAGCCGTTTTTTCTCACCATGAAGCACATGGTATGCCTCATGAAAAAACGAGAACCAGAATATATCCTCACCTTTCCCTCTCAAATTCAACAAAATCATCGCCTTGCTCGGGGAAAGCCACTTTGAGGCACCATTCCAGGGAACCTTCTTGAGCTCAGGAACCAATGCAAGCGCAACTCCTGACTCAGCACATATCTTGCGCATTTCATCGATAAAGGCATCAGGATTCTTTATGGTCAACTTACGGATAACCTGTACCGCATTCTTAAAACGCTCCTCATTGAATGGTAAGCAAACAATTTCCTGCGCCTGCAATTCGCCTAAGCGAATCCATGCCGAGGCAGGACCACTCTGGGTCTCAAAACAGTCAGAACGTCTGGCAGCGACTTTCGGGTCACACCATACTTCATGCCAAGTTTCGACACTGGAAACCCCATAGAACTTCAAAGTCGCCTTGACCAGACCTGCTTTGCTGGTTTCATCAGGGATTGCACCTCGTGCTATAAGCTCCTTGACAGGAATACCCTGCAACCAATCGATACCCCGTTCAAGATCCCTGGCCTGTTTGATTTTGCTCAATTGTTCCTGATACTGCATCTCCAAATTGTTCCAGGTCCGAGCAGGAACCCCTGTTACCATTTCCAGCTTGTTTGCCGTTTCAAAAGTTATCGGCTGAACACCTTTGAGGATGCGAACAATTGTTTGTTCCGTCAGGCCAGTTCTCATTGCAAGTTCTTTTTGCGTCATAGAGAGGCTTGCAATCACCTCTGCCAAAGTCTCACCAGGGTCAACTGCGTAATCTGGAGAATATTCATAGATACGCTTCTCTTTTTTTGGTGTGCTCATCTTGAGCCCCTCCGTTGATTCTTCCTATCATGGGTGTCTTCTATCGCAATCACTTCAATCTCTGTAACATACTGATGATCAATACCCCCATCTCCTTTCAAAGGGATAGGTTTATCTGCTGGAATAAAGAGCAACCGAGAAGACTCCTCCCCGATTTTCCAATTCATGACAGCGAGCAGGTGGAAGATGCGACATATCCTCAAGGGAGTCAGCTGCTTCCCTCTTCATCAGGCGCTGTTGCAATTTCCCGCTCATTTTCTGCCCAAATTCCTTGACCATCGTCCGATTTTCAGAGCATTGCTTCTGCAACTTCGTCGTCCTGAAATATATCTTCATGCCCCAACCTTGTCAACGTTTAATTAACATATCATGTTAACTTTTTTATTATTATCCCCTTTTCTCTGAATTGCAAGAAAAAAGGAAGATGAGGAGGTTTCCTGTAAAGAGGAATGTTTCTTTAATTGATTCTTTGGTTTCTTCATCAGCAGGCCTCCAACAGTTTGATGCTCAGATTCCCCAATCCAAATTCTTCCTTGAATATCTTGAGAGGGGTGGAGCCATTGAGGATCTTCCTCGGGTAGGTGTTCATCCAGTCCTGGACCTCCCTTACGGTCCTAGCCTTGATACAAGAGAAATCCGTCCCTTTGGGAAGGAATCTCCTGATGATCCCCTTGTGATTCTCATTAGTGCCTCTTTCACAGGAACAGTAAGGATGGGCGAAATACAATACGGTCCTCTTGCCTTGGGTCAGCACTGAGTTCTCCAGGCCCGGGACATCGGCGAACTCGGCTCCG
>JBAXZS010000056.1:0-11660 GCA_041670175.1 Sphaerochaetaceae bacterium
GGTGGAAGGTTCATTGGTTGATGATCTCGTTTTGTTTGATACTGATAAGAGCGGAGAAAAACGGGTGATAAGCTCCACCCATGGGAAAGTAGGGCTGGTAGACCTGCATGATTTTGTCTATTTTCTTGATCTTGTGGAACCACAGGTCTTCATAACAAAGAAGCAGTCTACCGATTGGAATCTGGCGAAGGCGGATACCGCCACTGTCTATTTGGATTTCTCTTCACAAATACCCACTCTTACAGATTCCCACCCTTCCCAATTGTCTGTTTCCGAATTGAAGATAAAAATCCAGCATGCAAAGAAAGATTTTACCAGCGACCAGCTGAGCAGGGATACTGTACTGCGCGGACTTCGCTCAACAGTGTGTGAGCAAAGTGAATCCGCTGGTCTTGAAGCCGGATCCTTTAATCAGGATCTTGGCAAGTTGGAAGAATTGGAAAAGGAGCGACCCGTCAATTTCTATTTTCAGTATTATAGGGCGGAGCTTCAGAAGAAAATGGCTTTGAGCATGGCCTGCCTCATGCTGGTGTTCCTTACTTTTCCCCTGGCTTATTTGCGGCTTAAGCATGGAAGGCTCATTGGATTTGGAATCGCCATGTTGTCTGCCGTCGCCTATTGGTACATGCTCTTTTTCGCCCAGCTGAACATCTTCAAGACTGCATATAATCCACTGTTCCTCATTTGGTTCCCCAATATCTTTCTGTTTCTTTTAGGTATCATTCTGACAATGAAGGCCAAGAGATGAAAGTGATACACAAGGTCATCCTTCTCCCCATTCTCAAGACAGCCCTGGTTACCTTGTTGCTCTGTACCCTTATGATGGAAAGCGTCCAGTTGTTTTCTGATCTTGATAATTACCTCAATAATCATACCTCCTTGCTGACCATACTCCAGCTGTGCCTCCTTGACCTTCCCACGGCCATGCTGTATTGCCTGGCTCCTTCCTTGCTTTTTGCATCTGCTTTCACGTTTAGCCAGCTAACCGCGAATAATGAACTTATCTGCCTATACAACGCCTCGTTCAGCCAAAAAAAAATAGTGCTTCCTGTCCTGTTGATGGGCCTATTCTTCTGTATGTTCCAATTTGCGGCAAACGAATTTCTGGCTATTCCTGCTATGAAGGAAAGAAACATGATTGAGGCGCAGAACTTTGGATTGAAATCAACAAGGGACAACAGGAACATCACGCTTACCGATTATGACAACGCACTGGTATTCCATGCCAAGTTCTATAATGACCAGGTCAAGCAGGTATCAAATGTAAGTATCCTTCTCAAAGGGCAAGATGGCCTGATCAATGAAAGGATTGATGCACCCGAGGCCTTCTGGGATGAAAAGCAGGGCTTATGGGTCTTTTTTGATGTCACCTTGACCGATATCGACATAGCAAGGAATACTATCTCCATCCATCATATGGATAGTTATAGCGACAGAAGACTTGATCTCAAACCTCAGTTATTACGAGACAACAGTGACGACATCAAGACCATGGAGCTCTCAATGGCTCTTCCTTTTCTTCAAACAATGAAAAAGCTTGATAGGAGCAAATATCAGGAGTATGCGGTTGATTTCGCACAAAGGATTCTTGGTTGTCTTGCTCCTATTGTCATGCTTTTCATTTCCTGTACGATAAACTATAAATTCAAGAAAAACATACTGCTGTTCACTATCATATTAAGCCTTTGCATCGCAGTAATCTATTTTGTTGTGCAGATGATGACCCTGATCTTGGCAAGACAAGGGGTGCTCAATCCCGTACAGGGTATGGTAATCCCCATGATTGTGATAGTATGCATTTCTGGTTTGGAACGTTTGTTGTTCCGTTAGCGAGGAAGTATGGAAAAGATTTATTCATTGACCCATCAGGATGCCCATAGCAAAGCCCGGAATGGCATCATTCACCTGGGACATGGAGATGTTTGCACTCCGGCATTCATGCCTGTTGGCACCAATGGGACGGTCAAGGGCATTTATCATGATACCATCAAACGGATAGGATATAACCTTATCCTTGCAAACACCTATCACCTGTATCTTCGTCCCGGTACGGAAGTGCTCAAGCAATACGGGGGGCTTCACAACTTTTGCCATTGGGATGGCAACATCCTCACCGATAGTGGGGGGTTCCAGGTTTTCTCCTTAAGCGGGCTGAGGAAAATTGAACAGCAAGGAGTGAAATTCCAAAGTCACATCGATGGTTCAAGGCATATATTCACTCCTGAGAAAGTAGTGGATATTCAAAACATCATAGGTAGCGACATCTGCATGTGCCTGGATGTTTGCACAAAACCAGATATTCCCCACAGGAATGCCGAGGAGGCATGGAAGATTACCAGAACCTGGGCGGAACGGTCAATCAGACGCAGGGATGAACTAGGTGAGAGTTTCAGGGGAAAACTCTTTGGTATTGTGCAAGGGAATTTTTTTGAGGACTTGAGGGAAGAGAGTGCAAGGACCATCAGTGAGATGGACTTTCCCGGGGTCGCCATTGGAGGGCTGTCAGTAGGGGAGACCCCTGATGTTTTTAAAAAAATGCTTGCCTTCACTGCAGATAAGATCACTGTTGAGAAACCCCGTTACGTCATGGGCATCGGCTCCCCTGACTATATCCTCGAGGCTGTCGAGAATGGAATAGACATGTTTGATTGTGTGCTTGCGACCCGTATGGCCCGCAATGGGGCCGTCTTTACCGATGATGGGGTGCTCACTCTCAAGAAGGCTGTGTTTGCCAACAGCATGGAAAGCGTCGACAGCGAATGCGATTGTACCTGTTGTAGGGAATATACCCGTGGATACCTGCATCATCTGGTAAAATGCAATGAGATGTTTGGTGGTATGCTTGCCACCGAGCATAACCTTGCATATTTCCAACGTCTGATGGTTCGTATCAGGAAAGCAATCGCTGAGGACCGTTTCACCCAATTCAAGAAGGATTACCTTGAAAGATTCTACGCTGCCAAGAAATGAGCGTTCCTCGCTTGTCGTCATGCTCTGCACCTTGGTATCCCGGTTGCTTGGGATAGTCAAGGCCAAAGTCATAGGGTCCGCCTTTGGCTCCGGCTCTGTGAGCGACGTGATCAACTTCACGTACAATATCCCGAACAACTTTCGGAAACTTTTTGCTGAAGGGGCCTTGAGCTCGGCCTATGTGCCTGCTTTCTCACGTGAGATTGTCAACGAGGAGAAAACCAAGGCGAACAAGCTTATGAATTTGCTTCTCACCTATCAGCTTCTGCTCTTTCTGATTCTTGTGGTGCTTTCAATCCTTTTTGGTGGAGATATCATCGATTTCTTTTCCGACTTCTCTGCAACTGAAGTCACCTTGGGAGCGAGGCTTCTTCCTTTTTTCATGGTGTTCCTTACTTTTGTCAGTCTTGGCACAGTGTTCAATGGCATGTTGCAGTGCCATAAGAATTTCTTTGCGGCTTCTTTCGCTCCACTTCTGTTTTCCCTGACAGTAATCGGTGGGATTGTTGTTCTCCATCCCTACTACGGGCCGATGTCCATGGCGTACTCGGTGGTTGCAGGAGGTTTGCTCCAGGCCGCTTTTTCTTATCTTTCCATTCGTCGTTACGGATATCGCTTGCATTTCACCCTCAGCATGAGACAAAGTGACTTCCCTTCCGTGGTGAAGAGCTGGCTACTGGTGATGAATTCCTCCGTTATCCAGATAATAGGGCAGCAGATTGCCTATAGTTTTGCTTCTCTTCTGGCAATCGGCAGTGTGACCGCATTCTCCAATGCTACCATCTTTTGGCAAACCCCGTACGGAATCTTCTTCACTGCGATAAGCACCGTGTATTTTCCCCTCATGAGCCAATCCTATACCCAGGGCAATTACCTGCTTCTTAAGCAGCAGGTAAGCGAAGGCTTGCAGTATCTTGCCACCTTTATGGTTCCCTCTGCCATCCTCCTCTTTTTCTTGAGCAATGAGTGTGTCTGCTCGATTTTGCAAGGAGGAAAGTTCACGCTGGAGATTGCCCTGCTCACAGGAAGCGTCATCCGTCAGTTCGCCTGGGGCATGCTCTTTGTCTCCTGGTATGGTTTTCTGCAAAGATTTTGCTATAGCACAGGACGCTACAAGCTTGTGCTCTCACTCTCCGCGCTGCAGACTGCTTTGGATATCCTCCTGTCGTTCATCCTGATTAAACTCAAGCTTGGCATCATTGCTCTTCCCTTGGCAAACAATATTTCTTTCATTGTTGTGCTTTTTCTGCTGTCCCTAAGCATGAAGGACATCTATCGGATGTACAGGGACACAACCTTGTCCCATACCTTAGCAAGGATACTACTTGCGAATATACCCTTGTTGCTTATTTGCTTCGCTTATCACAAGTTGAGTACCAACTGGTATCAAAGTGGCTCAAATCTGAAGAATTTCCTTTTCACTATGGGTTTGGGTTGCATAGGCGTGCTGGTCATCCTTATTTCTTACTGGGTAGCCAAAATTCCATTCCTAACTGTCTTGAAAAAGAGCAGTGCGAACAGCTAGGGCTGTTTCTTTTCGTAACTTTATGTCCTTTCTGTCAAAGGACACGATGCCGTTTTGCTCTTGCTGCACATCATTGAATTGTGTATAGATGGAAGCGGCAAGTCCTTGTCCCTTCGCGGGTGCTATCTGCTTCAAGTACAGCTTGAGGACGCCTTTGTTGTAAGCTTCCTGATCCTTGTACACTTTGTAGGAGAAGATCCTCTCCTCACTGTCCTTCTTATAGGCATAACCTCCGAATTCAGAAAGGATGACAGAGCGTTTTTTCGAATCTTTGTGGAACCTGTATTTCCTGAAATAGACATGTTGGCTTTTGAATTTGCTCTTGCCTTGGTCATACCAGCCACTGGTGCTGTCTATGGTCCTTGTCCTATCAAGGGAAAGGATTTGATTGGTGATCTGCTCCGAATCAAACTGTCCCCAACCCTCATTGAAAAGAACCCACATGGCAATACACGGGCAATTATAAAGATGCCTTATCATATCCTTGAGTTCACTGAGAAATTCCAAGCGGTACCCCCTGTCGTCGCTGCCAAGCAGGAAATGCTTCTCCTTGTCATCGAGCTTAAGGAAAGGCAGGAAAAGTGGTGCGCTCATCCATGGTTGTCTTGGGTCTTCTCCCCCGCAAGGCATATCCTGCCATACAAGAAGTCCCAGGCGATCACAATGGTAATACCAGCGAGGGCTTTCAATTTTCATATGAAGACGGATGGTGTTGAAACCATATCCTTTAATCAGGGAAAGATCATCAATCACTGCCTGGTCGTTTGGTGGGGTATAGAGACTTTCGGCCCAATAGCCCTGATAGAGAATCCCATGGTGGAAATAAGGTTTGCCGTTAAGTGTGAGGGCCGGCCCCTCCACCGAATACGAGCGCATTGCCACATAACTGGAAACAATATCATCCATGCACTTGATTGATAATTCGTAGAGAAAAGGATTTTCAGGAGACCATGAGCGAACATTCTCGATAGGACAGGTAATAGGGCCCTCCGATGTGCCGGTTACTGTCTTTCCCTCGTAGGAGACCGTCACAGGAAAAAGATTACCATTGTTGGTATGAACCGAAAGGATGAAACAATCCTTCTCATACTCAGGCTGCAGGATGATGTCAGTAATATAAATCCGGGGGACCTCCTCAAGCCAGACCGACTGCCAGATGCCGCTTTGCCCCGAGACATAGATACCTTTGTTCCTTAATCTTTGTTTTCCCTTCGGCAACAAGGAGAGATCGTGTTTATCAGTGACGATAATGATAAGTGTGTTCTGCCTTTTCAAATAATTGGTGACGTCAAAACAAAAAGGAAGGTAGCCTCCAAGATGAGAACCTATTGCCTTGTCATTGAGAAACACCAGGCATTCCTGATCCACTGCTCCGAAATGGAGAATTTGGCGTTGATTCTTGGTTCGTATCGTATATTCAAAATTTTTCTTGTAAAACAAATATTCATCCGGTTGCAAGGCACGGGAAACCCCTGAAAGTTTGGTTTCAGGAGAGAATGGTACAACGATGGGAGTATCAATTATCTCCGGGATGTTCTTTTGCTTTGAGAAAGTGCAATCCCAAAGGCCATCAAGACTTGTCCACTCGGTGCGTACCAATTGAGGCCGTGGGTAATTGGGCGGAATGTTCATAACTTAATAATACAAGCATGCGTAAAGAAAATAAAACAATAATTTAGCAAAAAACAAAAGAAATATGATTTTCCTGATATCACTATGCAATATCAAGGCCAGAAAAATATTACTCTTTCTGGCCTTTGCGGAATTAGTTGTAATCAACCACGGAGATATCTTTCACCGTGTAATCAAAGAAACGTCCATTCAGGTCAAAACTGAAATGCTCTCCCTTGCTCTTGTTGAGAAGCGCCATGCCTAAGGGAGCAAGAATATTGATGATGTTCTTGTTCGGGTCAGACTCCCAGGGGCCCATGATAACATAGCTGGTTTCTTCTTTGGTGTTATTGTCCAAAAGAAGAAGCCTGGTACCAAAACCACTCTTGCTGGGGTCAATCTTGTCATGGTGTACCACCAGGGCTTTGTCAATCTCATCGGCAAGAGCGCGCATCTTCGTATTAAGGAACTGCTGTTTTTCCTTCCCGTATTTGTATTCACTGTTTTCCCTGAGATCTCCCATCTCACGCGCAACCCCAATTTCCTTGGAGACTTCCGGCAATTCAACATGCTGGATATGATCCAGTTCTTTTTTCTTCGCTTCCAGGGATGAAGGAGTGCAAAACCAACCAGTGGGGATAATGTTGTTCTTATCTATCTCCTTGGGGGTATCAGAGAATTTCATGGAAGAGAACTTAGTCTGGATGATATGCCTGATATAGATCTTCTCACCAGGGTCAAGCTGAAAACAGCTTTGCACCAGGCTGTCAATCCTGCGGGCATCCTCCTCCTTGCCTTTTTCCAAGAATTGGAATACAAGCCCTGTCTCGCTCTTGTGATTTTCCTTGCCTTTCTTTCCAAAGAGCAATTCCATCAAAATCGCGGCGCTCTTGCCATTCTCCTGTGCATCAACCTTCGAATCGATCTTATGATTCAAGGAATCAAGCAACTCAATCTCAGTGAAAAGCAATTTCTCGCTCGAGATTCCAGCCTTCTCCCAAGTCTTTTCGGTGGTGTTCTTGATAAGATAGATAAGCATGTTGGAATAGTTCCTGAATTCAGAGACCGCCATTACATAAACTTTCTCGAACTCCACGCTTTTCTTCTTGGATTTGTATATCTCTGGGATATAACTGGTCAGGTAATAAGGGAACAACTTGATGAGGGTCTCATTCCAATCGGTCTGGTTGCTGACAATCTGATCGATGAAGCATTTCTTCAGATCCGGGTCATCTATCAAGTTGAACAGGGAAGGGATGTCCTTCTCGTTGTCCTTGGTGATCATGTTGGTAAAGGAAGTCTCGACAGGAATCTTGATGAATGTCATCTTCTTCTTGTTAAGAAGATCATCAAGCAAGAGGAACGAACCCACGACCTCGCTGTTGACCACAAGAGGGTTCTTGTGACTTTCCAGAATATTCGAGAAGTACTTGATCATCTCATAGAAGAACTCGCTGTCTATGTTCCCTTTGTCTGAGAGAAACTTTTTCAGATCCCTGACCTTATCGAAGAATTTCTCGTGGGAATTAAAGATCGACAACTGTTTTTCCTCATAACTCACAGGAGTGGTGCGTAAGAGGTAGGTGTTCACGTCATCAGAGGAGATGTCAAAATGACAATCATTCATCAGGAGCTCTTTTGCACTTTTCGACCAAGTCGTCCATTGGTTATTGGTAAGAAGCTGGTTGGTGAGTTCTTGTTTCATCTGCTTGAGCGTGCATCTGCCATCAAAACTGGTAAAGAGAATATTCAACGACCAAAACACATCACCCATCACTTTCTTTACGAGTCTTTCTTTATCAATGACACTCTTAAGTACCCAGATATGGCTTTTCGGCAGGGCCTTCAAACTCTTGAAAGCCATTGCAGGGCTCATGCGGGTACCTTCTTTGCTTGGCTGGTGAACAAAATCAATCAGAACATTCTCATCGTCGATACTGCGTATCCTTCCAATTTTACCTGTGGATTCCTGAAAGACAAAGGTACCATTGTCGAAGGCGATATTCTTTTCAAAATCCTCAATGCTATGAAGGATATCACGGGAAAAATTTGAGGACAGTGTGCTATCGGCAAGACAAGTCTTGAGCCTGCTGTGGTTCTTGTATTTGATTTTATAGCTTGCCACAAGATTTGTCCTTGCCAAGGCATCTTCCTTGTCAAGAGCAAGGATTTTCTTCTCACATTCGATTCTCTTGTCAATATCATCCTTGAACTGTGATTCCATATCCCTCAGCACCGCAACGCCAGTCGCTGTACTGATGGAGCCGACTTTATCCGCAATGCCAATGAAATACCCAAAATCCGTAGGATTAAGTGAAAGGAGGATTGTGAACAGGGGACGGATGGAGGAGACATCATGTCTGGCAAGGTTCCTGTCGAAGGCGATTTTATTAAAAGCGAGGGCTTTCGCAGTATCGCCTTTCTCAATGGCTCTCTGGGCAATTTGTTTGACAATGTCAATCTCATCATGATCAGCTTTGATCAGTCTCTCGTAGATGGCAAATTTTTCATCTTCCCTGTTGGTTTGCTCATAGCAATCGGCAAGGATGCGCAAGGCATGACGATTCTCACTCTGGCTGAGAATTTTTTGGCAGAGGAACTCAACAATATTCCACTTTTTTATATCAACAAAATCCTCGATGAGATTAAGCAGGTTGAGATTGTCTTCCTGACTATGAAGAATCAAAAGGATAGAGCCGCTGACATACATGGCAATGATGCTCTTGGCATTATCTATCAGATATTTATCACAAAAAGCCTTGACCTCAATCTGTCCCTGCTCATCAAGCTTGCCGATCATCGTATCCAACTGCTGAAAAGTGGGTAGGGTATAGGCGCCGATTGCAGTACGAGTCCATTGCTCTTCCTGGAGCATTTTTTCGATATCCTGTACTTCCATGATATTCCCTCCTGGAAATTACTCAATTTTTATCAAAGTAAAATAAACCGGGCAGACATCAAGCCTGCTCGGAATTTCTTCTTAATATATGGTTAATATATCACACTCTCAAGTGACTGGCAACATACTATGTTTTATAAAAGGATCTTCTATCTGATTTGAATATAAAGAAAAAAAATATTCAAAAATAAAAACGGGTTAAGGATGTAAAGTGTTTTCATGTTGCAAAACATACGGAGTACTGATATAACTTTCCTTATGGAACACACCCAACTAATTGTTGCACCAAGTGTCTTGTCAGCTGATTTTTCTCACATGGCTGAGGAAGTGCAAACCATCAACCTGAGTGCTGCCAAATGGATACATTTTGACATTATGGATGGTCTTTTCGTACCCAATATTACTTTTGGTCCCAAATTCATCCAGGATTTACGACCGTGCTCCACTTTGGTGTTTGACACCCATCTGATGATTGACAGTCCCGAGCGGTTTGTCGAGCAGTTTGCCCGTAGCGGTTGCAACTATATCACTGTCCATGCCGAGTCCACCGTGCATCTGCACCGGGTACTCCAGATGATCCATGGTTGCGGTTGCAAGGCTGGTGTGGCGATTGTCCCTTCCACCCCTGTGTGCATGATTGAGCCGATCCTCGATATTGTTGATGAGGTTTTGGTAATGACGGTAAACCCTGGTTTTGGAGGGCAGCAACTTATTGGCTCGACGCTCCTGAAGATTTCACAGCTAGCCCAGATACGTGATGACGAGGGGTATTCCTATCTTATAAACACTGATGGTGGCATTAACACCAAGACTATCAGTGATATTGCCCGCAGTGGTGCGGATATCGCGGTCTGTGGTTCCGCTTTCTTCAATAGTGATGACCGTTCGGCTTTTGTTGATGATATGATTCGTCTTGCCGATGTAGAGTACGCAAAATGAAATGTGTCATACAGCGAGTCCTGGACGCAACGGTAAGTGTCGAAGGAGAATCGGTCGGGCATATCGATCATGGTATTCTAGTCTATTTCGGAGTGCGAAGAGGGGATACGGAAGAAGCGATGCGTTTCCTTTGTGACAAGATGGTCAAGCTTCGCATATTCAGAGATGAGAACGACAAGACAAATCTCAGTCTTGCCGAAGTGAACGGACAGATCCTTCTTGTCAGTCAGTTCACCTTGTGTGCCAATTTGTATAAAGGGAACAGACCCAGCTATGACGATGCTGAGGAGCCTTCCCTGGCAAACGAAATGTATGAGAAAGCTTTGGCTTATTTGCGAAATAAGGGTTTTGAGGTTTCTCATGGACAATTTGGTGCCCATATGATGGTTTCCTATACGAACGATGGACCAGCGACATTCATCCTGGAAAAATAATGACCAGTATCGATACTTATTTGGTAATGGGTTATAAGGAGCGCAAAGATGGCAAAGACAACGGAAACCAAGACGCCGATGGAGAATAAAGCCAAGATTGAGGCATTGGAGGCTGCTCGTAGTCAGATTGACAAGCAGTTTGGGAAAGGTTCCTTGATGAAATTGGGAGATAACGAGGCGACAATGAATATCGCCTGCATTCCTTCTGGTTCATTGTTACTTGATGAGGCATTGGGGATCGGCGGATATCCCCGAGGCCGTGTGGTGGAGATTTTTGGACCGGAAAGCAGTGGGAAGACCACGCTGGCCTTGCATGCAATTGCTGAAAGCCAGAAACTTGGGGGTATCGCGGCCTTTATCGATGCTGAACATGCTCTTGATCCTTCCTATGCAAAAAAGCTCGGGGTCAACATCGATGAGCTTTGGATAAGCCAACCGGACAGCGGGGAGCAGGCTTTGGAAATCTGCGAGTCTTTGGTCCGTAGCGGTGCGGTCGATATCATTGTTGTTGATTCTGTTGCCGCACTTACCCCACAGGCTGAGATTGACGGGGATATGGGTGACAGCCATATGGGTTTGCAGGCAAGGCTTATGAGCCAGGCGCTTCGCAAGCTTACCGGTTTGCTCTCCAAGAGCAACACCCTTATCATCTTTATCAACCAGATCCGAATGAAGATAGGGGTCATGTTTGGCAACCCCGAGACCACCACCGGTGGCAATGCCTTGAAGTTTTATGCATCGATTCGTATCGATGTAAGGAAGATTGAGTCCATAAGCAGGTCCGCGGATGATATCATCGGCAATCGCATCAGGGTAAAGGTGGTGAAAAACAAGGTCTCTCCGCCTTTTAAGAAAGTGGAGCTTGACCTTTTGTTCAGCGAGGGGATCAGTTATGTGGCAAGCGTCCTGGATGCCGCTCTTAAATATAATCTTATTGAGAAGAGTGGTTCCTGGTTCAGCATGGACGGCGAGAAAATCGGGCAGGGGAGGGATAAGGCCATCGATTACCTGAAGGCAAATCCTGAATTGACGAAAGCTCTCAGTGATAAACTCAGGGCGATAATGTTCCCCCCTGCAGGTCGGAAACCGGAAATACTTCCTCCTGCAGTACCCTCTGAGCCTATAGAGCCGAGTAATGGATAGCTCTCCTGCTTTTGTTTTGTTAGTCTTGGAAATTGCATGAGGTGACTGGAAGAGCAGGCATTCTTTGGATGCTTGCGGCCTGTTGTTTTGGGAACAAAAGGAAAGAGAGAGATCGAAGGCAAGAAAAACCATTGATAAC